>NZ_JBHZAH010000030.1:0-46349 GCF_042754225.1 Rhodococcus sp. NPDC059234 | reverse complement strand
GCAGGGTGGTCGACGTCGACGGCCGGCCCGACTGCCGACGAACCCAACGCGCCGAGCCGGCCGTCGACGTCGATGCGGATGCGGCCCGACGGCAGCGGCAACCCCAGACCCAGCCGCCGCACGGCCGCGGCCACACAGCCGGCGCCGAGCAGCACGTCGCCGCCGAGCTGTGGCCAGGTCGAAAGCGTGCCACCCAGCTCGACGAGGGACGCGGCCATCCTGGACGAGACGTCCTCCGGACCGAGGATGCGCAGCGCCTGCGCCACCAGGTCGCGCTGGGACAGTCCACCGAGGGCGCCGCTGTCGACGGATCCTAGGAATCCGTGAAGCAACGGCCGGTCGGGCTCGAGATCGAAGCGCTCGACGTCGAGCAGCCCCCGGTCGCTTGTCTCCATCAGCACCGGTATCCGCCGCGCGCGTGCCTGCGCACGGATCGCCGACTTCATGTCCAGCGAGTCGCATTCGTCGACGACGAGATCCAGGCCCCGGAGGAACCCGCCCATGACGTCGGAGTCGATCCCACCCGCGTGCACGGATACCTCGAGATAGGGATCTAGTTCGGCGATCCGCCGGGCGGCGACGACCGCCTTGTTCACGCCCAGATCGAACACGGTCCCGGGCACCCGGTTCAGATTGCTCAACTCGACGTCGTCGAAATCCGCGAGCCGCAGTGCACCGCAGCTCCCCTCCAGGGTCAACGCCAACGCGATCGCGTGGCCGACGCTGAGGCCGACGATCCCGATCTCCAGCGCGCGCAACCGCTGCTGCTCGTCGCGGGTGATCTTGTTCCGGTTGCGGTCGAGACGGAGCCGGCGGAACCCGCCCGGACCCAGCAGCCGCACGACCGCGCGACGCCACGGGTAGTAGGCCCACACCGGCGCCTCGTCCGCGTAGGCCGAGTCCGATGCCGGGAGGAGTGCCCGGAGTCCGGACCGCTGCACGTCGAGTTCGTCGTGGAATGCCACGGCGGGATCCGCGCGGAGCAGTTCGAGCAGCTCCATGTCGTCGGCACGGGTGTCGTCGAGCAGTGTCGCCGAGTACTGCTGGCGGGGCACGGTCATCACACGCTCCGTACTTCATATCGAACGGCGCAGCCTGATTAATTCATAATGCTCGACCGCGGACCGTGGTGCCCGCAATCGAGCACGCCGATTCCGTCCCGGCCCGGAGACCGCCGTGCGTCCGTTCAGGGTCGTCCGGTCCCACCACATCATCCGAGTCAGGTATCGGCCGTCCGGATACGGCGTGGGGGGAATGTGGGTGGCCACGACGCCGCCCGACGACTCCCACAGCTCGAGAACGTGCTCGGCCGCGGTAGCCATCAGAAACTGGACGTCCAGTATTTCCGTGGTCCGGCAACCTATTCCGGCCAGCGATCGAGTGAGCTCACCGCGGCGTGGGACGCCGTCCGCCACCCAGGCCGCCTTCATCTCGACGACGCCGAACGGAATTCGATCCCGGATCATCGCCTGGACGGCGGCGGCGCCCGGCCGGCCGGACCATTCCACGGTCGCGTGCGCCTCGTCGGCGTTGTGGTAGGGCCCCTGCGCCCGCAACCCGCCCGCCACCGTCCCGTCCGGTGCTATGGCTACGAAGAACAAGGCTGTGGAACGGCCGTCGTACATTCGTTCGTACTCGAGGGCACTCTCGGCGCCGTACTTGCGGTAACCCGTGCGCGCTCCGTCGAGGTACGCTGACCAGAGTTCCGGTTCCGCATCCGGATGCGCGGCGATGAATCGGCACTGTGAGCGCGGATCCCACGTGCTCGCGGTCCCGAAATACTGGCGATCGTCCGAAGTTGCCGTTCGGATGGCGTGAGTTGCCATTTCTTGGTCTCCGTTCCGGAGTCGGATGCCTGGCGCGACGGACACGGGACAGCCGCTTCCGGATATTGCGCCGATGGCGCACGAAGTCCCGAATCTCTATTCCGAGTAGTAACTCTTCTCGCTCGACGACACTTTGTCACCTGCCACTCGGACGCACTGGACGATCGGCACAATGCGGCGTTCGCCGATGTCGACCGAACTCGCTATGCGAGCGAAATGAAGAGTTCGACGGCTCGATTGCGGGACCACTCGATCTCCTCCGCGAATGCGCGATCGATCCTTCCCTCTTTCATTGCCATCTCGGCTTGCATCCAAACATCCTCGATCGGATCCTTGACCGGTCCGTCAGGCGTGAAGAACGCGAAGTACCCGGCCGGGACGCGGACCGCCACGTCGCCCACCACGAGATCCGCAGGGTTGGCACACGGGTACCCGACCACCGCCGAACATCCGCCGCTCCGATTCGGGACGTACACGGTGACGATCTCCGTGATCCCGCGCGCGCGGATGCGCTCGCGGGTGAATTCCATGAGTCCACCGGACCTTTCGCCCGGCCCCGTCTCCATATTCGGCAGCACCAGCCCACCGAAGTCCTGCACTCCGCGTTTGACGATGACAAAGGTCATATCGATGTCTCCCCCGTCCGCGGCGGCACCACCGCGACGTACAGGTCAATTCGAAATGCATTCGGGTACAGCTCGAAATCACCTGTGAGGGCGCGAACTATCCGACCTGATTCCTCTGCGCGGCGCAGCTGCTCCCACAATCCGGCGACCACGTCCGGAAACTCACCCAGCGAAACGAACTTCGCATATCGGCCCGCGGGCACCCGCGCGAGCACGTGCCCACGAAGGACTTCGTCGATCGACGAGCATCGATATCCGACGACTTGGGTGTAGTACGAGTCGATTTCGCGCGCGTGGTCGATGTAGATCGAGGCCAACGGCCCAGGCAGGTCCTCCTGGAGAACGCTCGACCACGCCTCCTCGAGGTTGTGATCCCGTAGTGCCCCGAGCGGCCGCTTGGGACTGCGCACAGCAAGGCCCGCGATGAAGGTTTCCCCGAGTTCGACGAACTCGACCTCGGTGGACCGCCAGCTCATGACGTCGGAACCTCCCCTGGAAACGGGCTCGCACCGATATCACCATCGATGACCGCCCGACTCCGCCCATACAGATCAACCATAACCGCCCAGGGTGCCCACTACCCCGCCATCCGAGAGATCGAACTGGGCGCCGATGATGCCGTTCCGGCGACGCCGCCGCGGCAGCGGAACTCACCATTCAGATAAACCTACCTAGAGTCTGTTTTTCTCTTGATTGAAGACTTTTAGTGTGGTTAGTTGGAGTGAGTGAACCCGCTGGCGGCAGAATGAGCCAATTCCAGGACCTACGCCCTGCGAACCGTGGTCCGTCGGCTGGGGTGATCGGAAGGACATGATGTGCGCTGCCGACTCTGCACTTCGAACCGCCTCCTCAGCGTCCTCGATCTGGGCGCGACACCACCCTGCGAGAAGTTCCTTACGGCGGACGAACTCGACTGCCCCGAACCGACATACCCTCTGCACCTGCGACTGTGCGAGGACTGCCTGCTGCTGCAGATTCCGGCGCTGGTCACGCCCGAGGACACCTTCACCGAGTACGCCTACTTTTCCTCGTACTCGGACAGCTGGGTCGAGCATGCCCGTGCGTTCGTGCGTCACGCGGTCAACCGGCTCCGGCTGAACCACCGTTCGCTCGTTCTCGAGGTCGCGAGCAATGACGGCTACCTCCTCCAGCATGTGGTGGCCGCCGGCATTCCCTGCCTGGGAATCGAGCCGTCTGTCAACGTCGGCGCCGCCGCGCGCGCCCGCGGGGTTCCGACTGTCACCGAGTTTCTCGACGAGAAGCTCGCCGCGTCGATACGAGCCGAGCACGGCCCGGCCGACCTCGTCGTGGCCAACAACGTGTACGCACACGTCCCGAACCTGATCGGTTTCACCCAGGCCCTGCGCACCCTCATGTCGGACGACGGCTGGCTCAGCATCGAGGTCCACCACGCCCTGAATCTTGTCGCCCTAGGCCAGTTCGACACCGTCTATCACGAGCATTTCCAGTACTACACACTGCTGTCCGCAGCTCGGGCTCTGGCCACGGCGGGACTCGCCGTCGTCGATGTCGAGACGCTACCGACGCACGGCGGCTCGATTCGGATCTGGGCGCGGCCCGACTCGGCGTTCGATCTGCCCAGCCCTCGAGTGCGGGAACTACTGCGGGTCGAGGAGGAGGCGGGACTCCACCACGTGGACGGCTACCTCCACCTCGCGGGACTCGCGAGAAGTGTTCGGCACGATCTGCTTCGTTTCCTCCTCGACTGCCACGACCAGGGCAAGACCGTCGTCGGCTATGGGGCGCCCGGCAAGGGCAACACCCTGCTCAACTACTGCGGGATCCGAACCGACCTGCTCGATTACACCGTGGATCGGAACCCGTACAAACACGGACGATTCACCCCCGGAACCCGGATACCGATTCTCGAACCCGATCAGCTCGCAAAGGACCGCCCGGACGTGGTTCTCGGACTGCCGTGGAATCTCGAGCCGGAACTCACCGACCAACTCGGGTACATCGCGGACTGGGGCGGCGAACTGATGTTCCCCCTCCCCCGACTACACCACGCCGCTGACGGGCAGCGCGGTTGACCCGCGCGATCCACGAGGAGGAAACAGCATGAAGGTTGTCCTGTTCTGCGGCGGCTACGGAATGCGCATGCGCAACGACCGCAGCGACGAGATCCCCAAGCCGATGCAGATGGTCGGTCCCCGCCCGCTGCTGTGGCACATCATGCGGTACTACGCCCACTTCGGCCACACCGATTTCATCCTCTGCCTCGGCTACGGCGCCGCCAAGATCAAGGACTACTTCCTCGATTACCACGAGGAGCAGTCCAACGACTTCGTGCTCCGGAACAACCGGGTCGAGATGCTGCACACGGACATCAGCGACTGGTCGGTCACCTTCGTCGACACCGGCCTCGAATCCGCCATCGGCGAGCGACTGCGCCGCGTCCGCCGGCATCTGAACGGGGATCCGTACTTTCTCGCGAATTACGCCGACGTCCTCACCGACGCCCCGCTCGATCGCGTGATCGAGCGGTTCCACGCATCGGGTGCGGTCGCCTCCATCCTCGTCGTCCCGCCTCAATCGTCGTTCCACTGCGTCGATGTGGCGGAGAACGGCGAAATCAAGGAGATAACACCGATCAGTCGATTTCCGATCTGGGAGAACGGCGGCTACTTCGTTCTCTCCCAAGAGATCTTCGACCTGCTCCCCCCTGGCGGCGACCTCGTCGCAGACGTGTGCCAACCCCTCGCCGGCGAGGGCAGGCTCTTCGGCTACCGACACGAGGGGTTCTGGAAGCCTGCAGACACGTTCAAGGAACGCGCCGAACTCGACGACGGCTACGCACACGGCATCCACCCGTGGACCGTCTGGGAACACCCCGAACCCGTCCCGCAGCCATGATCGACCTGGGCGCGCTCGGGATCGGTGAGGTGGCCGTCCTCGGCGCGCATTGCGACGACATCGCAATCGGAGTCGGCGGCACCCTGCTCACCCTGAGGACCGCCAAGCCCGACCTTCGCGTTCGCGCCCTCGTGATGTCCGGTACCGATTCGCGCCGGGAGATCGAGGAGCGGCATGCGCTCGCCGCCCTGTGCCCCGGCGTGGATCTCGAACTCACGGTTCTCGACATCCCCGACGGCCACGCGCCGGGGTACTGGGACCCGATCAAGAACGCGTTGGAGGCGTTCGCCCGAGACACCGATCCCGACGTGGTGTTCGCACCCCAGCGCGGTGACGCCCACCAGGATCACCGACTGCTGGCCGAGCTGGTGCCGACCGTGTTCCGGGACCACCTGGTGCTGGGCTACGAGATCCTCAAGTGGGAGTCCGACACGCCCCGGCCGACCCTGTACCACCCGCTCACCCGCGAGGTCGCCGAGCAGAAGGCCCACGTGCTACTCGAGCACTACCCCTCGCAAGCCGAACACGACTGGTTCGACGAGAGCGCCTTCCTCGGCCTGTCACGGCTGCGGGGGGTGCAGTGCCACCGACCGCACGCCGAGGCGTTCGTGGTCGAGAAAGCAACCGTTCGATTCGGAGGGAAATGACATGCGGGTACTACTCACCGGACATCAGGGCTACCTCGGCACGGTCATGGCTCCGGTGTTGCGCGGCGCCGGTCACGACGTCGTCGGCCTGGACTCAGGCCTGTTCGCCGACTGCATCCTCGGCCCCGCCCCCGACGATCCGCCGGGAATCGACGTCGACCTCCGCGACGTCACGGAAGCGGACCTGGTGGGAATCGACGCGGTGGTTCACCTGGCGGCACTGTCGAACGATCCGCTGGGATCGCTTGCGCCCCAGATCACCTACGACATCAATCATCATGCGTCGCTGCGTCTGGCCCGGCTCGCGAAGGACGCAGGCGTCCGGCGTTTCCTCTACGCATCGACCTGCTCGGTGTACGGCGCCGGGGGCGCCGACCTGGTCACCGAGAACGCGCCTCTGCGCCCGCTCACGCCGTACGCGGAGAGCAAGGTCCGGGTGGAGGACGATGTCGCGGCCATCGCGGACTCCGGCTTCTCGCCGGTGTTCCTCCGCAATGCCACCGCCTTCGGCTTCTCGCCACGTCTGCGCGCGGACATCGTGGTGAACAACCTCGTCGGACTCGCACTGCTGACCGGCGAGGTGCGCGTGCTGTCCGACGGGACACCCTGGCGTCCGCTCGTCCACGCGCAGGACATCGCCGCCGCGTTCGCCCGAGCCCTCACCGCTCCGATCGAGAAGATTCATTGCGCCGCATACAACGTCGGGACCGAAACCAACAACCTGACCGTCGCCCAGATCGCCGACGCCGTCGCGGGGGCAGTGCCCGACTCCACTGTGGTGATCACCGGTGAGTCCGGGCCGGACGCCCGCTCGTACCGAGTGGACTTCTCGGCCATCCGTGACGCCTTCGACGGGTACGAGGCGCTCTGGAGCGTGCCGGACGGGGCAGTCGAGTTGTGCCGCCGCTACACCGAGTGGGGTCTGACCGATGCCGACTTCGCCACCCGGTACACCCGGCTGGCACGTCTGGAATCACTCAGAACCGCAGGACGACTCGACTCGTCCCTGCGACTTCAGCGCATACCCGCCGATCATGGGTGACGCCCGCAGGTCCGGTCGGCTACAGACGCCCCCGCAGGTCCGCCCAGCTGCCGGCCGCTGCGTCGCGCGCGCTGACACGCGTCACCGGCAACGGCCACGCGATTGCCAAGTCAGGATCGTCGTAGGCCACCGCGACGTCCTCGGAGGGGTCGTGTTCGCGGTCGATCCGGTAACAGACATCCGCCGTGGCGGTCAGCGCCTGGAATCCGTGCAGGAATCCGGGCGGCACGAACAGATGACCGAAGTCGACATCGTCGAGCCTGAACGTCTGCTGCAGCCCGAAGGTCCGCGACTCCCTCCGGATGTCCACCAGCACGTCGTGGACAGAACCGTGCGCACAACGGACCAGCTTCGCCTCACCTCGCCCCGACCTACCGTGCATGCCGCGGACCACACCGAGCGCCGACCGCGACTGCGAGTCCTGAACGAATCCCGCGGCGAGGCCCGGTCGACCGACCGCGTCGTCGAAGACCCCGGCGTCGAACGTCCGGGTGAACAGGCCTCGGTCGTCCCGGAACGGCTCGGGGAAGAACATCAAAACATCTGCCAGATCCGCGGTTTCGACGCGCATGCCGCCATTCTGCCGGATCGGGGCCGACGAAACCAGCAAGTCCGACCAACCCGACGATCGAGAAGTGTGCCGCTATGACGTGCAGAGCCTGCTCCGGTAACGAATCCGACCGCGTCCTCGACTTGGGCCGCGTCCCTGCCGCAGATTTCTTTCCGCTCGCATCGACCCCGGTGTCGCCGGAAGAATCCGTGCACCCGCTCGCCATGGATCTGTGCAGGAGCTGCGGGCTCGCGCAACTGGCGGACGACGACACGACTGCAGACGAGCCTCGCGGAGTAGAGCCGCAGGCACTGAAAGACCAAGCAGCCGAAGCAGTTCGGACGGTCGCCGAGGCCGGCGCACTGATCGGCGATACGGCGATCGAGTTCGGAAGTCCACACGGCGGCAGCTGGCTGCCCATGCTCGCGGACCGGGGATTCCGGGCACCGGACCGGGGGGCGCGCGCGTCCGTGGTTCTCGACTCCTTCGGACTGATGCACGAACCGGATCAACGTGCCGCGTTCCGTCGTCGGGCCGAGGCCACGGCCGACGACGGCATCCTGCTGATCCAGTTCCACTCACTCCGCACAATCATCGAACACGGGCAGTGGAACGCGTTGCGCCACGGGCACTTCGCGTACTACTCGTTGACCGCGCTGCGTCGGCTGCTCGCGGAGGTCGGAATGACTGTCACAGCTACGTGGGAGTTCGACCTGTACGGAGGGACCGTGCTGGTCGCGGCTCGTCACCGCCACCTGTCCGACACCTGCACCGCGGATCCAACGGACCAGAGAATCTTGGCTGCGGAGAGCCTCCTCGGGATCGACCGGCCTCACGCAGTCAGCCGACTGCAGCAGACAGCAGACCGACACGCCGACTCGTTGCGCATCCTCCTCGAATCGATGGCCGAGCTCGATCGACGCGTGTACGGCTACGGGGCGGCCTCACGCGCAGTCGCGTTGTTCAGTCGCGCCGGGATCGACCGCCGGCACCTCGCGGGTGTCGCCGACGCCTCGGCTGCGAAACAGGGCCGGCGCATGCCGGGGACCGACATTCCCATCATCTCCCCCAGCCGGTTGGTCACCGCCGACCCGGACTGGATCCTGCTCACCCTCCCGGACCTGCTCCCCGAGGTGCAGCGTCAGTTCCCCGAACTGTGCGGCAGATGGGTGGTCAACTGGGCGGGTGGCGACATGCCGAGAACTCGACATCTCCTTGCGGCGGCATGTCGGCCACGCGGTTGACGGAACTGGTCCCCGCCGCGGCGGGAGCCCAGTCGAGCCGGCTACTACCACCCCAAGCCGACGTAGCGGTCCTGCGTGCGCCGCTCCTCGGCCCCCGGGAGCCGAACCAGGTCGACGACGATGTGCCGCGTCGTCGCCCGGTCGACGGCCGCCACCACCGCGGCATCCCTTGACCCGGCGATGAGCACCTCCGCGTGTTCGAGCACTTGGTCGACGTCGTCGGTGAGTATCTCGCCGATGTGCGGGAGCAACTCGTCGATGTACGCGCGGTTTGCGCCGACGAGAACAGACAGGGCGACGTTCGCGTCGCAGATCCTCACGTCGTAGCCCTTGCCGATGAGTCGCTCGGCCAATTCGACCATGGGGCTCTCACGCAGATCGTCCGTGCCGGGCTTGAACGAGAGCCCGAAGATTCCGATCCGCCGTCGCCCGAGCGCGATGACTTGGTCGACCGCACGCCGGAGGTGTGTCTCGTTGGACACCAACACGTTTGCCAGCATCGGCACCTCGACATCGTGGATGCGGGCGGTGTGCATGAGCGCGCGGACGTCCTTGGGCAGACACGAGCCACCGAAGGCGAACCCGGGTCGTAGGTATGCGCCGCTGAGGTTCAGCTTGGTGTCGGCGAGGAAGACGTCCATGACCGCGTGCGAGTCGAGGCCGAGCGACGCACAAATGGCGCCGATCTCGTTGCCGAACCCCACCTTCAGCGCGTGGAAGCTGTTGTCGACGTACTTGACCATCTCGGCCACGGCGATCGGCACCTGGAACCGCGGTCCGGCCAGTCCGTCGTACAGGGCCATGACCGTCCCTCCACTGCGTGCGTCACTCTCGCCCACCACCGTCTTGGGCGGATCCAGGAAGTCCTTCACACTGGTGCCCTCGCGGAGGAACTCCGGATTGACGCAGACGCCGAAGTCGACTCCGACCCGCTTGCCCGATGCGGCTTCGAGCCGTGGGATGAGGACATCGGCACAGGTGCCGGGCACCATGGTGCTGCGGTACACCACGACATGAAAGCCGCTCTTGACCGCGAGCGCAGCGCCGATGTCGTCCGTCGCGCGCTCGAGGTAGTGGGTGGACAGCCCGCCGCCCGGCGCGGACGGGGTGCCGACGCACACGATCGTGACGTCGGTGTTCAGCACGGCCAGGGTCGGATCGTCGCTGACCGTCAGGCGACCCGCTTCGACCACCTCCGCGATGAGGTCGCCGATCCGCTCCTCCACGACCGGCGCCCGGCCCTCACGGAGGAACCCCGTTTTCGCCGGATTGACGTCGACCCCCACGACGGAGTGGCCACGCGAGGCCAGGCAGGCCGCTGACACACATCCCACGTAGCCGAGGCCGAAGATGCTCAGTGCCGCCTTCTGCGCGGGTGGTTGTACGTCCGTTCCGCTCACGCCCATGGCCACCGCCCACTCCCGGTTCGCGATAGAGGGTCCGTTAAATACCGATAATTCAAACTCTATCCCGGTTTTGGCCCCGAAAACTAGACGGCTCACATTATTTTGCCCGACCCAGGAGGATCCAATCCGAGGTGCGCTCCGCTTCGGTGAAATGTTGTGCAAGGTAAGGGCCGTACAGGTCGAGCATCACTTGCACGGATTCCTCACAGCACCCCTGTCCTGCCACGATGCGCGGCACCATGACCCACTGGGTGTCACCGAGGACTTGGTCCGCGCCGGGATGGGCGGATTCGTCGAAATTGAATCCCAGGTCCCACCACAAGAGTCCGCCGCGGCTCGACGGAAGCGAGAGCGCGAAGGAGAACGGATCCGTCAGTGCCATGGTGACCACCGTGTCGCCGGGGCCGACGTGCCGAACGAGCAGGGCGAACCCGTCGTTGATCATTTCGGGGACCACATGCGCGGTCCGGTAGGCGGTCGGCCACTGCGAATCTGCCGGGATCACGAAGTCGTGCAGTCGCTCGCTGTGGAACTGCTGCGTCTGCGGCGGCTCGGCAACGTACTCCCGGAGCGCCGCACTGTGCGCGATCCCCGACGCATCGTGTCCCGCGATGGGTCCGGCCGTGGCGACGAACAGCACCGCAAGGGCCGCCGACAACGCCAGCGGTATGCGGGCCGAATCGTGCGCCCGGATCCCCCCACCCGCCCACCTAGGCAAGCCGAGGGCGAGGAAGGCGACGAGCAGCATCGGCACGATCACGAGAGCCGGGAGTTCGGACCTCTCTTGCGAGTTGGTCGACGAGACCACGACGCTCGAGCACGCGACGTACACCGCGGCCACCGACACTCGCCACACCGGAGACATCGCCGAGCCGCGTCGACGAGCAACGACGAACAGTGCTGCGAGGGAGACGACGACGAGCAACGCCACCGGCAGGTTGTCCGCGACGCTCGAGGTCAGCATGTGCAGCCGATGCTGGGCGCCCTGAGCGCGCGTCGCGTCCCCGAGGTCCGCGACGTAGGCGCCGGTCCTGACATTGAACGCGAGTCGCATCGCGATCGCGATCGCAACGAAGCCGCCGGCAGCCGCGATCCAGAATCGCACCCGCCGAGAAGTCGTGGAGAGTGCGAACCCGATCACCGCAGCGCCCACTGCGGCCACGAAGAAGTTGAACTTGCAGTAGAACAGCAGCCCAAGCAGCACGCCCAGGACTGCCCCCTGCACGACCAGGCCTCGTGCGGTCGGCTGCCGCCGAGGCCTGCACAAGACGGCCAACAGCACGGTGGCGTACAGCACCCACCCGAACCGGTTGTAGAGCATCGCGTAGGCGGTGGTCGACGGCGAGTACCCCAACGGTCGCACAGACACGACGACGAGGGCGACGAATCCCGTGAAGGCCGCTGCATACATCGCGGGCACCCTGCTCCGGGCGACAAACCAGGCGAGCGGCGCGGCCAACGCGAGAAAAATCAAACTCCCGTACGTCACCGCCGCCAGCGACGGGACCCGCTGAAAGCGCATGCCGATCGCGACAAGTCCATACAGCAGAGGCCCGATCGGGTTCGAGAAGTCGGTGCTGGGCGCCTGGCCTTCGGTGATCCGATATCCGCCGTCGAGCAGGATCAGGGTGTCCCAGGGTGCGACGATCGGAGGCGGGGCCGACCACAGCGAGACTCCTGCGAGCCCTCCGACGAAAGCGAAAGTCACGAGGGGCCAAGCTAATCGGCGACCGGACTTCCATTCAGGTTCCGGTCGATGCGAGCCGAACCCGGTGTCCGGATCGACGCCTCCCTCGACAGTCAGAGGTTCCATCCCGTCTGCGCCCCTCAGTAATGGCACGTACGGCAGAGTCACCACCGCCTTAGCGGTGTCAAGGATGTCGTCCAGGTCGCTGGGTGTCGCCCCTGAACCGACCTCCCCGGGCACGCCGGGCCGCGACTACCGCCCGAAAACACCAACCTTAACAGACTGCAGACCCGATATAACAGCATTTTACGTACTTCAAGTCCATTCAACTCCGGCGGGCACACTCACCGTCGTGGGCACCTCGTGCCGGCGGCTACGCTCGGCCGGCCCGGATGCCGTACCTCATTTCCACGTCTCGCCCGTCAGCTCCCGGTACCACGCAACGACATTGGCGAGTCCCTGCGCGAACTCGACCTCCGGCCGGTACCCGATCGATTCCAGGCGGCTGATGTCGACGACCAGTTTTTCCGGATCACCCGGCCGGTTCGTTCCGCTGTAGACGAAACGCGGATTGACCTCGGTCATACCGCACAGCGCCTTCGCGAGTTCGTCAATGGTGTGTTGCTCGCCGGACCCCACGTTGTACGTTTCGCCCTCCAGCGGTCCGGCGGCCGCGACAACCATGGCCGATCGAGCGGCATCGGTGACATAGAGGAAGTCCCGCACTTGAGTACCGTCGCCGTGGATGAACAACTCCTCGCGGTCGCGACTCAACTTCGCCAGCAGATCGAATACGACCTGCTTGCGCTGCCGCGGCCCGAAGGCCGAGAAGAATCGGAGCGACGCGATGTTGAGTCCGTACAGCTGACTGAACACCGCGGCATAGCGTTCCGCCGCCAACTTCCCGACACCGTAAGGAGATATCGGCACGGTCGGATCCTCCTCGCATATCGGGATTCGTACCGCATTGCCGTACACCGCCGCGGACGACGCGAAGATCATTCGGCCGGGCCACGCCGATCCACGCAATGCCTCGAGCAGGCGGAATGTCGTCGCAAAATTCGTCTCGTAGTCGAAGGACGGCGATTCGACCGACGGCGGGACATACGCGTTGGCGGCCAGATGAAACAACACGTCACAGCGATTCCCGGCGAGGTACTTTCCCCAGTCGACATCCCGAACGTCTCGCTCTCGCAGGGAAACGCGTTCCCGGACGGCCGCGAGATTCTCACGGCTCCCCGACGTGAGGGTGTCGAACACCGTCACCTCCGCCCCCGCGGCAGCCAACAGTTCGACCAAGTGGGATCCTATGAACCCGGCACCACCGGTGACGAGCACTGGTCGCCCCTGCCAGGTGAATGATTCATCCGTTCGGGTCACGGGAAATACCTCCTGCGCCTGGCTCCGGGTGGGTTAAGCGCCAGGCGATACGCGTCGACGGTCCGACTGGCCACGGCCGCCGGCTCGAAGCGGCTGAGCGCGATGTCGTGGCCCCGTCTGCCCATCTGCAAGCACAGATCCTGATCAGCCAGGACTGTCACCATGCGCTGCGCCAACCCGGCCTCGTCACCGGATTCGACGACGAAGCCGGATTCACCGTCGCGGACCATCTCCGCCACACCGCCAACGCGTGAGGCGACGGCTGGTTTGCCCGCGGCCATCGCCTGGGCAAGTATCGTCGGTGCCGTTTCCTCGCGCGAGAACAACACCACGGCCCGTGCCTTCGCGATCTCCTCGCACAGCCGTTCGTTGTCCACGAGCCCGAGAAACTCGAGGCTGCCGGAGAGACCGAGGCGCTCGGCACGCTCGGTGATCGACCGCTGGTACTCACCGTCGGGGCACGGACCCACCATCACCAACCGGGCCGAAGGCACCTCCTCGAGCGCGATCGCAAAGGCGTTGAGCAGCCCCTCAGGATTCTTGCGCGGCGACAGCACCCCGGCGAACAACAAGCGTGGTTCGGTCGGCCCCGACGGCGCCAGCGCAAAGAACTCCCGTGCGGTCGGGTTGGGGATGCTCACACGCGTGCCGCACACCAGGCCCGTCAGTTCCCTGCGGTCGTACTCCGAAATCGAGATCACCACCTTGGCCTCCCGGAGCACCCGTTTCACCATGTCCGCAACCGGTTTGGCACGAAGCCTGTCCCGAAAGCGGGTCTGCGCCGACAGACCGATCTCCACGTGCGGCAGACCGTGGACGGTGACGACGCTGTTCGGGCTGCACCGAGCGGCGATGTCTCCGTACCAACCGATCTCCTGGCCGTGCACGATGTCGGGTTTCAGCTCGCCGATCAGCCGACGCGCTCGACGGACGTCGCGAAACGAGCGAGTAATTGTCCGAAACCGGTCCTGTCCGCGCAGGAGGTAGACCTCGACTGCTTCGCTCTCGCGGCGGTATCGTCGTGACGTTTCTCCGTGATGGAATCGAATCACGGTCACTTTGTCGATCGCGTCCTGCGCGGCCAGTGCGGGCACGAGGGTGCTCGTCACCGACTCGATGCCACCGACGATCACTCCCGGTTCGAGTGGGTAGACCCCGATCATCACGACATGGAGGCCCACGACGGCTTCCTGACTTCAGGCTCGCTACTGTTCACGGAAAACCTCTCGCCGTATCGAACGTACCCCAAGGTCCGGCCGGTCCGGGTCGTCCCCGCGACCCGTCGTTCAACACCCCCGATGCAGGAACGAGCGAACGTATCCGGCCGTCTGGTAGATGTACGCCCATGGCCAGTACGCCCGCCGCATGTCATGCGAACTGGCGACCATCGTGAGCTCGCCGCTGTAGCACTTCTCGATGACGTAGCGAGCCCGGGACACGTGCGGCTTCCAGGTGACCACGATGATGCTCGTCCAGTGCTGCGCCTCGGCGCGATCGCGGATCTCGATGGCCTCACCACGCGTATTCGAGGGGTCTGGAACGAAACAGCTGACGACGAACTCGAACTGCTGATCGCACAGGGGGTTTGGCATCTCTTCGGGGTCCCCGACCGGGTTCGAGATCACCAGTTGCGGCGCCAAGCCGCGGCGCATCAGGTCGAGCCCGACCTGATAACGCTCGCTTCCGGGGCCTCCCAACACCACGACGGCGTCGGCCGGCGTCGGGTCGTCGACCTGCGGATCGACGTAGATCGGCCAACCCGCCGCCACTGCGACCAGGACGGCGGCGACCAACGAGGCGAGGGCAGTCGTCCCCCGCCGCGCCCAGCGACTGCGCCCCTTGCCATGTCCGGTCATTCGATCGATCACCTCCCCGGCCGGATGAGCGCCGCCGCCTGTGTCACCATCCGCCGACAGGCGTTCAGGAGAGAGCCGTACATCACGGGTGACGTCAGCCTGAGTACGGCGACGAAGATCAGCAGGAATCCTGTGCAGTCCAGCGCGATGAGAGCGAGTCCGACCGGCGCCGAATACTGATCAGACTGCAGTACGAGATGTTCGAACGGCGCGATCACCGCCAGCGCGACTGCGGCTGCAATCGTCGACGGCGCCATACACGCGACGATGTCGGAGATCGAGACGTCCACCACGCGGCGAGCCAGCGCAAGACCCACAAAACCGGCGGCAAGGTAGCCGATGGAGATCGCAAGACCCACTCCAGCGAGCCCGAACCGCAGCAACACCACCAACAAGGGAAGGCCGACGACCACCCCCACCGCAGTCATCCACAACAGTCGCGACGACCTGCCGGCACCCTTCATCGCTTCTGCAGTAACGGAATTCATTGCCGCACCCAGCCCCAGACCGGGCATCGTGGCCACGGCGACCCCGGCCCCCCGCCACGGCTCGCCGAGGAGCAGGACGACGAGCGGTTCACCGACCGCCACCATCAACGCGGCGATCGGAACGGCCGCCAGCCATATCCAGCCGAGGGCACGCAAGAACGCACCTCGGAATCGGTCTCGGTCGCCGTAGATGCGAGAGAACGCCGGGAACAACACGTACGAGCAGACCTGGACGACGGCCGTGACCGGCATCATGGCAATTCGATACCCGTATCGGTAGTTGCCCAACGCCGCGGTGTCGAGAGCCCGCCCAATGAGCACCAATTCCAGGAACTCTCGCCCACGCACGACCAGACCATCTACCAACAGGGGCAGTGAGAACCCCGCCATCTCCCGCCAGATCCGGAAGGAGATGCGTCCCCGGAACGGCCGCCACCTGGCCAGCCACCAGCTCATCACCACCCAGACGACAATCGAGGCGTAGGAACCGATGACCATCGCCCACGCTCCGAAACCCTGAGCGCCGAAGGCAATCGAGACCACAGCAAACGTCACACCCACCACTGGGTCGATGACGATTCGGCGTTCGAACTTGAAGGCACGTTGCATCAGTGCATCCGGGACACTCGAACATGCGTGCAGGACAATTGTTCCCGACGACACCGCCGCGACCAGACCCACCCTCGAGTCTTCGAACATGGCGCCGATGAGCGGTGACGCTGCCAGCACCGCCAGCCCCATGACGAGCCCGGTACAGAAGGTCGCGACGAGGACCGTGTTCGCCGCGTCCTCGACGTCGTGTTCACGTTGGATGAGCGCCTGGCAGAGCGTCCCGTGCGTGAAGACCACCAAGAACCCCATCATGGCCGTGCCTGCCGCGTAGACCCCGACCTCCTCGGGTCCGAGGAGCCGACCCAGCACCAGGGTCTGCACGATGGTCACGGTCTGCACGACGACCGTGCCCGCAGCTGCCATCGCGGCACCGCGCTTGAGCACACTGCCGAACGTGCGTGCCGGAGCCTCCTCGTCGCCGGCGGTCATGTCGACGGGATCCCCCGGTGCGCTGCGCGAGGATTCATCCGGACTCACGCGGTGTCATCCGCGCAATCCTGTCGCGAGACGGTACCGGAACCGGTTCACCATCGCGGAAACGCGCTTCTTGGTCGGGTGCACTCGACGCAGCACGCCGGGAAACAACCGCAGTCCGGTCAGGACGACAGCCGCGCGAACGGTGCGCCGCTGACGAAGCGCGTCCCGGGTCGCACCGCGGGCAGTCGCGACGTCACCGAGCAGAAGGGCTACCCGGGCGCGACGAAGGGACTGCGCATACCGCAGTCGACGCAGCATCCCGTCCGGCGCGGCCGAGATGGTGCGGTTTCCCGATTCCTCCCCGACGACGAGGAAGGACCGCTGCAGGCGCTGCTCGAAGTCCTCCACGTTCCCAGGATCGTGCGACGACGAGTCGGTCCGTACGCGGCACCTCGCCAACCTGTCCGGCAGCAGTCGGACGTCGCGACCGGCGTCGACGATGCGCAGCCACAGCACGACGTCGGGCTCGACCCCGGTCAGTTCGCAGTCGTATCCGCCGAGGGCCGTCCAGACCTCGCGCCGGATCGCGCCGCTGTAGTACGGCACGCCCTCGGTCAGCAGTTCGGCCAGACTCAGCGGCCGCGTCGGGTCGGGGGGATGCCGGCGGCCGATCGAGTCGAGGTAGCCCTCCGGCCCCTGGAGGTCGTCGGGGTCTCGGAAGAGTTCGGCATCACAGCCCACCGCATCGACGTCCGCGTGGGCCTCGATGACCGAGCCCATCCTCTCGAGAAAGTCCGGGTAGACCGTGTCGTCACTGTCGAGTACACAGAAGTACCTGCCGCGGGCTGCCCCCGCTGCCGCCGAGACTCCCCCGCTGTATCCCCGGTTCGGCTGACGCAGGAGTGTGATCCGCTGGTCGTCGGTGTAGCGGTCGACGATCCCCGCGAGCTCGTCCGAATTGCCGTTGTCGACGACGATCAGTTCCCAGTCGTGGCGGGTTTGGGCGATGACCGATTCGATCGCCTCGTCGACGTACGACTCGGTTCGATACGCCGTCGTCAGGAAGCTGATCAGGGGTTCCGGCTCGACGAGAGACATTCGCTACCACCCGATCCCCGCGAGGTCGACGGCTGCCCGGCCGGTGCAGTCGACGGTGAACCCGTGGCGGCGGCCACGCTCGGACCAACTCGCCACGAGGGCCGCGCCCCGCAACTCGATTTCCTGATCCCGCACCTCGAGCCCTCCTGGTCGATCCAGCAGCCGCAGGACCGTCAGCACGGCGAGCGGAGTACCCGCATGGCAGTGCACGCCCACCAGCCAGGACGGTGTCCTGCTCTCGAGCCGATCCGACCACCACCCGAGGTTCGAATCCGAGTTCGCCCGGACTTGCTCGACGTCCAGCGGTGCAGTGGCCGCGTACGCCAGCTGCAGGACCGGAGCATCGTCCCGGCGAACGAGATGCCCGACCTTCGACGCCGTCACCTGCAGCGACGGGTGCAGCGGCCACGAGACCCGGACATCGTGCGGCGCCGAGCCGCTGACCAGGTCGACCACCACCACCGTGGCACCGCCGGGTGGCGCGATCAGCCATCGCCGGTGTGCAACGGGATCATCGAGGCGCCGATACCCGTCGTGCTCGGCGTCGACGATCCCGCGGTCGAGATCCACCGAGTGAACGTTGACCCGGGCGTGGTCCGTCCACAGGAATTGCCCGCCGATCACGGACTGGTCGGCCTCGTCGACACAGACCGTCGCGTGCGCGCGCGTGCCGCGGTGAACCGAATGCCGATCGGGGTCGCCGTAGTAGCTGCAGGTGCCGGGATCGCCGATCAACTCCCGTCCGCCCGCGGTCAGCGTCACTGCCAGCGCATCGGCATGTCCGTGGGCGGCGATTGCGAGGTAGCCGAGCGGCCCGATGTCCATCGTCAACCGACGGTTCCCCGACCGCAGCACCGCGAGCCCACCCTGCGGGGCGTAGAAGCTTGCCGGCACCGCCCGACCGCCGGCGGCGCCGGCCGCCTTCCCGATCGCGTCGCTCAGCCAGGCCGAGGAGATCGTCTCCCGCCCAACGCGTCGCGCCGCCGAGTTTCCGGTGACCGCGGCGACGACGCCGAGGTGGTCGCGCACGGTACGCAGCGGCTCCGGGCCGAGCCGGAGCGCGAAGCTCCCGTCGTCGTCACCGTACCGGGGCTGGGGGTCGTCGCCGTCGACCAGCGCGGCCAGGAAGTTCGCGCTGCGGTCGATCGCGTCCGCGATCTCGCGGGGCACCGGGTCGCCCCGCAGCGTCACCCACGCGGCGACCAGGCTCAGGGCCTCTGCGGTGAAGACGTGATACCCGATCGACTGTTCCGCTCCCATGCCATCCGGCAGGATCTGGAGCCCGGCCTCGATCGCCAGCGCGCGGATCGCGCGCTGACGCATCGCCTCCGCCGACCCCAGCTCCGGCAGCATCATCGCCACGCAGGCCAGGCCGGCCAGCTCACCGACCAGGTGGTTGTTGGCCGAGCTGAATCGAGAGCGGCCCCGCCAGCAGTACCGCGCGCTTGCACCGAGCAATCCGACCACTCGCCGAAATCGCGCGGTGGACAGCGCGGGCGAATCGCGCAGACCCTGCAGCGCGGTCGCAACGGAGATCGCACGTACGCCGGACTCGAACGCACCCCGCCATGCGATGCCGGTCCCGACCGGGTTCTGGTCGATCCAGGAGTCCAGGTGCACGAATGCGGCCTCGGCGAACCGGTCGTCATTCGTGAACAGCCAGGCCTGCGCCAACCACGGCAGATGTTGCAAACGATTCAACTCCCAGATCCACTTGGGATCGCTCGCCGCGGTGCGGTGGTCGATCCTGCGTGCGGCGATCAGCGGCCAGTGGAAATCGGCGATCGGATCGTGATTCCAGTCGACCGTCCGACCGACGTGCGCGGCCGGGTATCCGAGGTAGGTGACATCGCCGGCGAGGATCTGCCGGGCGGCTGCGACGACCGCCTGCGCAGCCGCGGGGTGATCCACGGCAATTCGTTCCGCGCGTCTCCGGTCGAGTAGCACCGGCCGGTCCTTGCCGTCACGGAACAGGCGCAGTGCCTCATCCCAGTCCGGCGACGCGGACACCGGATGCGCCCGACCGTCTCGGGATACCATTTCACGGCCGAATCTGCTCGCACGCCATGCCATTTCATGCGCCGTCATCGACCGCGCTCTGCGTACGTACCAGGCCAGCCGTGCCACCCGCGACCTCTTTCCGAACGAGCGAACAAAGGCGTCGCCCGATCAATCGCCACTGAAGACGATACCGCTCCCGGCAGGCAGGCACCTCGAGAATTTCCCACACACGACCAGGAGGTCTGTTCACGCCGGGGAGCGACCGAACCGCCTGTGGCATGCTCGAAAGGGTGCCATCGGACTCGTCCGACCCTCGTACCCGCAGGATCAGCCGCCGCGACTTCGGGCGGCTGTCGTTCGCCGCCGCGGTAGCGGTCGCGGGTGGGTGCGGTGGAACGTCGTCCCCGGAGGTCCCATCCGCCCCTCGACTGCGCGGCCCCGACTTCCCCCGGACGGCCGCATACTTCCTGGCGCAGCAGAATCTGCCCGCGCCGGCGCAGCTCGCACGCTACGACGTGGTGGTCATCGACAGCGAATGGCACGCTCGCCTCGGCGCCGGATTCTTCGACGAATTGCGCCGAGCCAGCCCGGAGATCCGACTGCTTGCCTACGTGAATGTCGTCGACTACCCGCCCAGACTGGGCGACCGCCGGAGCTGGTCCGACCGTTATGCGTTGTGGCAGTTCACGACCCAGACGGACAGCAGGTTTCCGCGTGAGTGGCTGGCCAGGACGGCCGCAGGCGAGCCGGTGAGCCAGTGGCCGGACACCGTGATGACGAACCTCACCGACGTGGCACCGCGGGTCGGCGGCCAGACGTTCGCCGAGTACGCCGCGCACTGGGTCGTGGACCAGGTGTGGAGTGCGCGCGTGTGGGACGGAGTCTTCCTGGACGCCTGGGGGGATCACGTGTGGACTGCCGATCGGGACGCATGGGACATTCGCGGGAACGGGACGGACGTCCAAGCCGAGGACATCTACGGCATCGACAATCCCTGGGAGCAGGGAATCGACAGCGCCGAGAAGATCATGCGTGCCGGGATGCCCGAGGCAATTCTGGTCGCGAACGGGAGTCGAACCCTGCGAAACCGACAACTGAACGGCCGCGCCTGGGAAGACTTCGCCGATTCGACCGCGGATCCGGAGCGTGCCGACGACTCGGTGCGGTATGTCGACGACTCGTCCGACGGTGACCACAACCCACCACCGGTGTCGATGACGATCGACACCCGAGGCGCCACGGCCGGGTCTGCGGAGGACTACCGCCGCGCGAGGTACTTCCTGACGGCCACCTTGCTGCAGGACGGCTACTGGGCTCCGGTGCTCGACTCGAGCTACACCGAGCTCGGCTACTACGACGAAATGGACGGCGGCGGGCTCGGACGCGGATATCTCGGCAAGCCACTGGCCCCGAATCCCGGAACGGTCGCGCTGGCGGCACCGTTCGACGGCCGAATCGGGTCGGTAGCCGACGGCGTCTACCGGCGTGACTTCGATCGGGGCACGGTGTTGCACAACGCCACGGACACCAGCCGCACCATCGACCTCGAACAGCCGTTCCGTCGTCTCAGGGGATCCCAGGCCCCCGAGGTGAACAACGGCGAGGTCACACGCACGGTCACCGTCGCGGCCAACGACGGCCTCGTCCTCGTCCGCACGGACGCCTGAGATCGGCGCCCGGTCGGCGCTACCGCTGCACCGCCTTCCATGCAATGGCGTACACCGAGGGTGCTGTCACCTCGCACAGCGTCCGCGACGCGACCGCCCGGAGAACGGGTTCGGGCAGTCGTCCGCCGTACTTGTAACGGAGGTAGTCACCGGTAAGGAACCGGATGTCCGTGAACTGCGCACTCAACAACGTGCGTAACTCCTTCTCGGAGAAGCCCGCGTGCACACCGAACTCGTTGTGGAATCGTCCGGCAATCCGCGCCCGGTACTCGCTCAGATTCCACCGCACCTTCTCCCTCGTCGTCGCATCGAAGGAGCCGAGGTAGCCGACCACTCGGTGCCGGTTGGGCGTCCCGATGTACATCATCCCGCCGGGCCGCAACACCCGAGCGAGTTCGCGCAGACTGACCGCAGGATCGGAAACATGCTCGATCACATGGTGGTAGAAGACGACGTCGAAGCTCTCGTCCGGAATGGGAAGATCAAGGACGTCACCGGCTCGGAGCTCGAAATCCGTTACACCCGAGCCCAGTTCGGGGTCCCATTCCTCGCCGACATCGACGCCTGTGAGCGAACCCCCGAGCTCCTTGCGAATGAACAGCGCTTCGTGGCCTTTGCCGCAGCCCGCGACGAAGATCCGTGGCTCGGTACCGATGGCACCGAGGGATCGCACAGTTCGGCAGAAGTGCTGTGCCCCAGCGTGCGTGTCGTCGCTCGACATCGTGTCGGCCATGGTCTTCCGTTCCCTCGTTCCGCACCCGCTACTGCGGGACTCGCCGAGCAGCCGTCCATAGAACTCGAGCAACGCCCGTCTGGACACCTCCCAGGAGAGCTCCCGCTCCACCCGCGCCCTCCCCACCCTGCCCATACGATGACGCCGTTCCTCGTCGTCGAGCAACTCGTCGATCGACTTGGCAAAGGCCGCCTCGTCGTTGGCGGGGACATAGGTCGCGGCGTCCCCGGCCGACACCCGCGTCTCGACGAGGTCGAAGGAAACCAACGGTCGCTCCATCGCCATGTACTCGACCACCTTGTTCATTGTCGAGACGTCGTTGAGGGGGTTGAGTGGATCTGGCGACAAGCACAGGTCGGCGGTCGACAAGCACCGCTGGACGAATTCGTCCGGCACCCTGCCGGGAAACTCCACCATGTCGGAGATCCCGAGTTGCTCGCTCAACGCAACCATGTCGTCGAAAGCGTCACCAGAACCCATGAAGATCGCGTGCACATCGTCCCGCCCGAGGTCGGTACGCAATCGCTCCAAGGATCGCAGCGCGTAGTCGATGCCGTCCTGCGGACCCATCACCCCCAGGTACGCGACCAGGTAGCGCTTGCCCCGACGAAGACCCGGGTCCGGCGACTGTCGAACGAACCGGCTCAGGTCCGGCGCGCTGCGCACCACCGCAACCTTGTCCGGCGCCATCCTCCCGCGCTCGATCGCGACCCGCCGATAGCTCTCGTTGGTCGAGATCACCGCGTCGGCCGCCGCAAACGTGAGCCGCTCGACAAGCTTGGTCAGGCGCTGCAACGTCGTACCGCCGTCGGGGAAGCGGGACACGAACAGTTCGGGCACCAGGTCGTGGTGGTCGAATACGAAACGAGTCCCCCACGGGCGCAGTACGAGAGCGACCAGGAAGAGCAAGTCGGGCGGGTTGCACGCGTGCACGACGTCGATGCGCCCCTCTCGGCGTACCTTCAGCGCCAAACGCAGTGTGTGCCACAAGGCGAGCCCGTACTCGCGCAGGTAGCCGAGCGGTCCCCCGGTCGAGGCGCACAGGTGGTATCGAAGGATGCGGACACCGTCGATCACCGCTTCCATCTCCCGGTCCTGCCCGGTCCCGGTCGGACTGATCACTGTGACCCGGTAGCCGGCATCGACCAGCGCGCGGCTCTCCTGCCACACCCGGCGGTCGAAGGGCACCGAGAGGTTCTCCACGAGAATGAGAACGTGGTGGCGCATCCCGTCACCCCACACTCAGCCCGGCGACGAGTTCCTCGATCGCGCGCTCGGCCTCCGCGACACTGCGGTCCAGGCTGAACTCCGATTCGACTCGCTCGCGGCCGGCTCGCCCCATGCGCCGCGCCGAGACCGGGTCGGACAGCACAGCAGACAGCCGCTCCGCCAGGAGATGCGGATCCTGCGCCGGCACAAGGTAACCGGTGCGGCCGTCCTCGAGCATCTCGGAGACTCCGCCGACAGCGGTACACACCGCAGGCCGAGCGCACGCCATCGCCTCGAGCAGGGCCATGGGAAAGCACTCGACAGTGGACGAGCTGAGGACGAACACGTCGATCGCGCACAGCAGCCTGGACACGTCCTCGCGCACGCCGGCAAAGCACACGTTCGCCGCGACCCCGAGCGCGGTGGACAACCGCTCGAGCTCCGGCCGGGTCGGACCGTCGCCGATGATCAGGAACTTCGCGTTGGGAATCTCGTCGATCACCTGACGTGCAGACCGCAGCAACGTCGCGTGATCCTTCTCGAGACGCAACGCCGCGAGGATCGCGGCAACCGGATCACCAACGCCGAACCCGAATTCGGACAGTACGGACCGGTCGGTTGCCGTGGTGAACTTCGCGGGATCCACGCCGTTGTGGATCACCCGAACCTTCTCCGCGGGGTAGCCCAGATCGTCGATCAGGTAGGGCAACTGCGCGTTTGCAACCCCGAAATACGCGCCGGTCCATCGTGTGAGCACGCGATCGGTGAGGATACGAACGCGTCCGCGCGGGGCGGTGTCACCGGCGTTGTGCACCCACATGATCGTGTGTCGAACACCGGCGATCCTCGCCGCGAGTCGGCCGAGGGTCTCGGCGCTGTACCCCCGGACGACGACGACATCTGTTCGTGCCCGGCGCATCTCCCGGACGAGAATCCAGAGCGCCCGTACGGCCTGCCGCTTGGTGCAGTGCAACGCCTTTGCGTCGACTCCCGCCTCGGTCAGCGTCGGGAACAACGCACCCTCGTCTCCGATACAGATTGTCGAGGGCTCGAACCGAGTCGGGTCCATCCGTGGCAGCAGTGTCGCCACGTGGCGCTCGGCGCCGCCGACACGAAGATCGGGCACGACGAACAACACTCGCAAGGGGCCTTGGCGCACACGGGAACGGGGACGCGTGCGGCCGCTCATCGAAGTACCTCACGGTACAGCGCGTCGATTCGACGCGACACGACATCGACGTCGAAGCGCTCGTGGAATCGCTCGAAGGCCGCAGCACCGAGCCGAGCTCGGGTCTCGTCGTCGTGGACGACCAGGCGCAACGCCGCGGAGATCGCGGCCACGTCGTCGGCCGACGTCACGACCCCACAGCCGCCGTCGATCATCTCCGGAATTCCGCCCGCGTCGCTGGCCACCACGCACAAACCGCGGGCCATCGCTTCGAGCACTGCCATCGGCTGTCCCTCGTTGCGCGACGGTAGCGCCAGCACGTGCGCACAGTCCAGGAGTGCCGCCACCTCTGTCGACGACAGCCATTCCCGGACCGCGACGGAATCGGATATCCGAAGCTCCGCGACGCGGCGACGGGCCCGTTCGACCTCGCCGTCACCGGCTATCGTCAACCGACACTCACGGTCGGAGTCGGAATGCTCGAGCATGTCCGCCCACGCGTCGAGCAGCCGGAACGTTCCCTTGCGGTCACCGATACGGCCGAGAAACACCACGTGCACAGGCCCGCCGGGCACCGGCTGCACTATCCGATCTGCCGACTGAATTGCATTGGGAATCACGCTGATCCGAGCATGAGGTGCGATCGATTGCAGTCGCCGAGACCAGTCGTCACCGAGCGCCACCACCGCGCCCGCATGGTCGAGTGTTCCGCGAATCACCCATTGCACCGCGCGGGGCGAATCGTCGTAGAAGAGTTGGAAGTCGGATCCGTGGATGTGCAGGACCACGGGGACCCGTGCAACCCAGCTGAGCCAGAGCAAGATTGCCTTGCGCGCGAAGCTTGCGCCCGCGCTGGAGTGCAGGTGGACGACGTCGGGCCGGAATGTGACCAGTGCGACGACGAACTCGACCGATCCCCGCGCGAACGCCATGGCCTTGGCTGCGGGTCCGCCGTCACGATGGGTGCTGATGTGACGGATGTTCCAGTCACGCCAGAGCGGCACGCCTTGGATCGCGCGTACGTACGTCGCCACTCCCCCACGAGTCGCGGTGCTGGTGGACGCCCACAACGCGCGTTGACCGTTCACGTCTCTCCCTCGGATGACGCAGGCACGGGCCTCACCACTCCGGGGACCGTCACGTGCGCGCGCTTGTGCCGGTCGGCCCAGCCAACGGCTACTCCGACGACAAGGAAGACGACCGCGCCGGGAAAATCGAAGAACCTCAGGTCCACGGTGAATCCGGTCGTGATCAGGAGCACCAGCGCCATGATCGCCACGAGGGCGAGGCGCTTTCCACAGAGACCCTTCGCAGGCAGCGTTCGATAGGCATCGAACAGGCGATACAGAACGAGCAGCAACACCGCGATCCACAATGCGAGGCCGATCAACCCGAGCTCACCCAGGATCCCGAGTTCGTTCTGGTGCGCGACGATGCCGTAACCGCGCACCCAGGGGACCTCGGGCGCCCATTGCTGATGGTGGTAGGTGTTCACCGCCTGGAAGCGACCAATTCCCCAGCCTGCCAACGGCTTCTGGCCGAATGCCCAGAGCGCGGTCTGTGCCGCGTTGAATCGATCCTCTACCTCTTCTGCCGACCCGACTCCGCCCGCCGCCCGGTCCGTGCTCGAGAACAGCGACCAGTTGATCGTCACCATCGACAGGGCGAGGCCCGCCGACACCACGAACCCGGTCCGGAAGCCTTTGGCGAAAACGATGCCGATCACCAGGACCACCGCACCGCCGAGCCACGCGGCACGCGTGTGCGTCAGGTAGATGCCGTAGCCGCACCCCACGGCCACGATCAGCGCGATCAACCTCCGCCATCGCGGCTCACTTCGACTGCCCATCAGCAGCATTGCAACGGTGAAGCCTAGTGCGAGGACGAATCCGTTGACGACCGGCTGATTGAACACTCCGACCGCCCGATTCGGCCAATTCGGTGCTTCCACAATATATCTGGGCCACACTAGCGAGGTCGGCCCCCTGAACTGCAGCACACTGACCAGTGCCGAGTACGCACCGAACGACAGGATCGTCCAGAACAGAGCGCGCACGGCAGAACGACGCTCGAACGTGTATCGGCCGACGACGTACATCGCGAAGGGAATCAGAGTTCCCGTCAGGATGAACCGCGGCACCGAGTAGGTCGCCCCGGTCAGCGGTGCGATGGCGGGATACTCGTGCGGGGCCACCATCGAGAACAGATTCCACAGCAGGTACAGCGCCATGGCCCATTCGAGGGCGCCGATCCCCCGGAGGCGATCCGGATGCGTCTGCATCCAGATCGCGAACGAGGCAACCATGCCGGCGAATGCAACCAAGAACAGATCGACCGGGAAGATCGGCGGCAGCGCCACCCGAAGAAAGGTCGCAGCGAGCAGCAGAATGGACGCAACCACGGGGCTTCGCAGCACGGCGAGCCCGACCACCGCGCACACGGCGCCGAACGCCACGAGGTGCGCGAAGCTCCCACCGACAACCCGCGGAACGGCCATTGCGGCGACGATCGCGGCCAGCACCGCGGCGAGGGCGGTGGCGACCGGCGGCATCCGCGACTCGCGCTCGGCAGGGCCGCCCCCGCCGCTTCTCGGCGGGTCCGTCGTCGGGTACCCCGCAACCCTCATGGCCGTCCGGTCATTGCCGTGTCTCGTCGGCGGACGACTGGACCGAGTCCGCGGCCGTCCGAGATGCCACCTCCGGCTCGCCCGCTGGTGCCGCCTCGGCGGGACCCTCTGGTTCCGCGGCGCCGGAAGCCGACGGTCCTCGACCGAACCTGCCGGGCGCTTGGTCCAGCATCACCGCACCCAGCAGCAGGGCATGCGCCTTCGTCAACGTCCGTGCCGCCTCGTCGACATCGCCTGCGCGGGAGGTGCCCTTCGCGATGACGAGGATCGTGCAATCTGCGGCCGCGCAAAGCACCTGCGCCTCACTGACTTTGGAGATCGAGGGGGCCTCGATGACCACCATGTCCGCCATGGACCGCAGCGAATCGACCAAAGCGGCGATGCGGTCCGGCGTGAACAGCGTGAAGGGATCGGCGCCCAGCTCTCCGGGCGGAAGGATGCTCATGGTCGGCACGTTGCCGGCACACAGAGCACGCTGCACCGAATACTCGGGATCGTCGGCCAGCACCCCGGCCAAACCGGCACCGCGTGGCGCAGAGTCCGATTCGGGACTCGGGGTGGCTTGCACCAGAATCGTCCGATCCCCCTGGATCGCAGGTAATTCGGCCAGTGCCCGGGCGATGGTTCGTGCACCCGACACATTTCGGGTTTCGGTCACCGCAACGACGGTCGGTCGCGGCAGGTCCGCGAGTCGCGTCATGTTCGCGACTTGTCGCAGCCGGTCCTCGCGCGCCGCGTTGCGCTCGTCCGAGCCGCCACGCGGCACCTCGACCAGCGGTTCGACGTCGGTCTTCTCCCGAACGTCGTCCAGAGTCCTCAGACGCGTGGACACCGTGGCGAGCGCGAGGGCGGCGAGGGTCCCCAGTATCAGTCCGCCGACGGCCGCGAGCAGGAGGTCGAACGAGCCCTTCGGCCGAACCTCCGTGACGCCGGCCCGGAGCTGAAGGTCTTGCAGCTGGTTCGTAGAGTCGAAACGGATGGAGTCGATTCGATCCTGCAGCGCCGTGATCGACGGGTCGAGCACACCGGGGACCTGTGTGGCCCGCATGGCGTCGAGCTGTTTGGTCAGCTGCTCGAGGCTCCCCTTGGTTCCCTCCGTTCGGACCGCGTTGACGTCGTCCCGGAGTGCCTCGGCCATCAGTTCTGCTGCGGATTGGGCGGTACCACGATCGTGTGCGGTCGCTTCGACGTACAGTATCGGGCTGGCGGCGGCGGTCCGCGCCTGAAAAGTCGCCCCGGCAGGGATGTTGGGGTCGGCGGCCCGGAGGTGCTCCTGCGTGGCAGGGTCGTTGAAATAGGTGACATAGCCCTGCACCAAGACCGCATCCTGCTCGGGAGGGCGCCCCGGCGAGGACACGATCAGCGCCGCCTTCGCGACGTAGGTCGTGCTGGCGCCGTGCGACGTCGCGAAGGCTCCCACTATCGCGAACACCGTGATGGCCAGAACCACCCACCATCGCTGCCGGACTTGTTCGATCCGACGCTTCAATGTCGAGTTCACATGCCCTCCGCGATGTATGGGCGCCCATCGCGCCATGATGAATCGGCGGGTGCATCAACTATGGCACGCTTCGCTGTTCGCCCGAAAGAAAAATGCGGCGCCGGACGAGCATCTGCGGCGACCAGGGCTATGGCGTCCGGCCGCGTCCGGACTCCACGAGTCGGAAGATCCGGTCGAAGCCCGCTCTACTCGCGGCGACCTGCGCGAGCGCCTTCGCCTGGAGGGGCACCCGCAAGTCCGGCCCCTCGTCCCACAGCTCGCGCATCGTGTTCGTGAGCGTTTCCTCGAGCTGCTCCCCGTCGAGGTGAACAACCGTCAGGCCACCGCCGAACATCTCCGCCAATCCGTAAAGTTTGTCGTTGTACAGCCGGGACGCCGACAGACCCACGACCGGAATTCCCTGCGCCAGGGCAAAGACCGCGGCGTGATACGCCCCCGTTACGAGCAGCCGGCAACCCGCGATCTGCTCCGCCAGCTCGGACGCGGAGCCGAATCGCCCGATCACGGGCCTCGATCGCGCGAAGCCGTTCAGCAACGGCAGCGTCGACCTGCGATCCTCCGCTCCCTCCTCGGAGACGATCAGGGGCACCAGGCCCGCGTTCACCCGTGCCGCGAAGCTCCTGACGACCCGACCGACCGTGTCCCGAGCCGGGGCGTCGACACTCGTGTAGGCCGCGATCCGCAGGCACACCCCGATGTCGGAACCGGTCGCGTCGCGCCTCATCCGGTATCCGAACTCGACAGCATCGTCACCCGTCACCAGCACCGAGTCCGCCGCGACACCGAGACGGGCGAGCAGTTCGCCGCCGCGGCGTCCCTCCCGCAAGGCGATGAAGCCGACGCGAGGCAGCACCTCTGCGGCCCGCCGCATCAGCAGCGGGTCCTCCATCGGGCCGATGCCCTGACCGACCATCGCGGTCGGGATTCCCAGCGAGATCGCGTGCTCGAGCAGGTTCAGCGTTCGATGCGCCTGGTAGAGGTCGCCGTCGGTCATGTACCCGCCGCCCAGTGCAACGACAAGGGAAGCGCTACGGGCGGCGGCGGGAACACGGGGCAGTCCCGCCACCACGGATACCGCCGTCGAATCGCCGGCCGGGACGACTGCAGATCCGTCGCCTGCTCCGAGCCTGGCTCGTACGACTCTGCGAACCGTCCGCAGGCGGCGCCGAGGTTCTTCGGTCGCCGCCCGCCACGCCGCCACGGGCGGACCGACAACCCTGGGGCCGGCCAGCTGGGGCAACCGGTGATGCCAGCGGTCACGCGCCCAGTCTCCGCCCCGTCGATACGAGACGGGCTCGGCTCCGGGCACCAGCGCTCGCAGCAGCACGGGCTGGTACGTCAGCACGCCGACGCGCGCGTTGGGCCACCGGGCGCGCAGCCGCTCGACGGTCGTGTGCATCATCGCGAGGTCGCCCCGGTTGTTCAACCAGTACTCAGCATTCTCGACGAGAACTCTCAACTCGTCGCCAGGAACGGCGGTGGCGCCAACGTTGTTGTTCGCCAATGGGAATCCTTATCGCGAGTATCGGCGCGAGCCGAGCATCGGCCAATCCGAGGCACCCACACGGCCCTCCCCGGAGACCATGCCCGCCAGCGGTCGAAGGATCGGCGCCCAGTCGCGAATCTACCGCACCCCCTCGGTCGCAGCCAGCGTGTGCGATGTCCGCGCACCTGTGCATTCAGGCATCGCCACGTAGGCTGCAAGGCACAACGTAACCGTGTCCTCCCCGCCGATCACGGAGGCTCCCATGCCGCCCCCACCCGGCAATCCGACCTTCGCTCGCTCGAACACGCTCCAGGCCCGTCTGCACGAACTGGTCCCCGGCGGCGCACACACGTATTCCCGCGGTTCCGATCAGTACCCCGAGTCCATGGCACCGGTCCTCGTTCGCGGGCGGGGGTGCCGCGTGTGGGATGCCGATGACAACGAGTACGTCGAATTCGGCATGGGCCTGCGGTCCGTCACACTCGGCCACGGGTATCTGCCGGTCGTCGACGCGGTGTCGAAGGCGATCGTCGACGGCGTGAACTTCAGTCGACCGACCGTGCTCGAACTGCAGGCCGCCGAGGACTTTCTCGACCTCGTGCCCGGCGCCGACATGGTGAAGTTCGCCAAGAACGGCTCGGACGTCACGACGGCGGCGATCCGACTGGCGCGGGCTGCGACCGGCCGCGTCAAGATCGCGGTGTGCGACCAGCCGTTCTTCTCCGTCGACGACTGGTTCATCGGGACGACGGAGATGGACAACGGCATCCCGACGGAGACGGCGGCGAACACCGTCCGATTCCGATACAACGACCTGGAGTCGCTGTCCGCCGTCCTCGCCGCGGGGGACGTCGCCTGTGTGATCCTCGAGGCCGCGACAGCCACTGCGGAGCCCGCGGCAGGATTCCTCGAGGGTGTCCGTGCCCTGTGCGACCACCACGGCACGCTGCTGGTGTTCGACGAGATGATCACCGGATTCCGCTGGTCAGCACACGGCGCGCAGGCGGTCTACGGGGTCCGGCCGGACCTGTCCTGCTGGGGCAAGGCGATGGGCAACGGGTTTCCGATTTCCGCGCTCGCCGGAAGGCGCGCGTACATGGAGTTGGGGGGACTACGAACGGGACTGGCCCGGGTCTTCCTGCTCTCCACCACGCACGGACCGGAATGCGGCGCTCTCGCCGCGTTTCGTGCCGTGGTTCACGCCTACGCAACGGAGGAACCGATCCGTCGAATGGAGCGTGCGGGTCGCCGGCTAGCGCACGCGGTCACGGCGTCGGCTGCGGACGCAGGTGTCGGCGACTACCTGCAGGTCGTCGGCCGGCCGTCCTGCCTGGTCTTCGTCACCCGCGGACCCGACGGGAACCCGTCGCAGGCGTACCGCACCCTGTTCCTCCAGGAACTGCTCAAACGCGGCGTCCTCGGTCAGTCGTTCGTCACGTCCGCGGCGCACGCCGACACGGACATCGAACAGACGGTCGCCGCCGTGTGCGAGGCACTCCCGGTATACCGCCGCGCCCTCGAGAACGGTTCCGTGGCAGGCCTACTGGACGGGCGCCCGGTCGCGCCCGCCCTTCGACGACTTGCCGACCCGCGACGGATCTGACGACGATCACCGGCCGGCCAACTGGCGGTGCCACACTTCCAACGACAGCAGTGTCCAGATTCGTCGCTGTTCGTTGCGTGTGCCGGCGGAATGGCCGGCGAGCAACCTGTCGACGGCGGCCCGATCGAAAGTCGCGCCGACGAACGACGACGGTCCCGTCAACAGGTCGTACGCCATGTCGCGAAGCCCGCCGCGGAACCAGGAGTCCAACGGCACCGTGAAGCCGACCTTGCGACGGGTGACGACCTCGGAGGGAAGATATTGGCGGGCAACCTCTTTGACGACCCACTTGGTCGTCCCGCGGCGCACCTTCACGACGCTCGGAAGACTGAACGCCAGTTCCACCAGCCGGTGGTCCAGGAACGGCGGACGCAGTTCGAGTGATGCCGCCATGGACATGCGGTCGCCCCGCTCCAGGAGGTTGTCCGCCAGCCAGGTGTGCGCATCCGCGTACAGCATTCGGCGCAGCGCATCCCCGCGGCCGTCGGAGTACGGCGCGAGGACCGTCCGGGTGCCCGCACGACCGAGGAGGGCGTCGCGCTCTGCGGAGGTGAAGGGCGCGAACCAGCCTCGCATCCGTTCGGGGTAGCTGGGTTCCGAGATCGCGCGCAACGCGATGCCCAGCCTGTCCTTGCCTGCAGGCAAGGCACTTTCGAGCCGTCGCAGCGTGGCGCTCGGCAGCGCACCGGCCCAGCGAGTCGTCTTGGCGTACCGGCATTTCGGGTACCCGCCGAACAGCTCGTCACTGCCCTCGCCGGAGAGCACCACCTTCACCTGGTGCCGCGCCAGTTCGGCCAATCGAAACACCGCCACGTCGGCCGGTTCGGACAGTGGCGCGTCCCGGTGCCAACTCAACTTCGCCCAGTTGTGCTGGAAATCGTCCGCCGTCACCAACACCTCGTGGTGCTCGCTCCCGACGATCCGCGAGACCTTGCGTGCCCACGCGGTCTCATCCGTCCGAATGTCGCCGAACCCCGCCGAAAACGTGTGCAGACCGGCGCCGTGACGCTCCCGCGCAACCAGCGCGGAAATCAGGCTGCTGTCCACGCCGCCGGACAGGTAGGCGCCGACCGGCACGTCGGCGACGAGCGCGTCGCGCACCGACGCCTTCAGCGCTTGGTCGACGAGCCGTACCGCCTCCCGGGGGGCGACCTTCCGGACGGCGGGCGCGCTGGGCAGCTCCCAGTACGGACTGGAATGCACCGAGCCGTCGCCGCGAACCACGAGGTGGTGACCTTGCTGCACCTTCCGGATACCGCGGACAAGCGTGTACGGCGCCGGCACCGACCGGTGTGCCAGGTAGTCGTGCAGGCTCTCCTCGTCGACTTCTGGCGACCCGACAACCGGAAGCAGCGCCTTGATCTCCGACGCGAAAGCGAACACCGTCGCGTCGGCGTAGTAGTACAGGGGAAGGATCCCGAGCCGGTCGCGCAGCAGGTGCGTCTCGCCGGTCGACGAGTCGTGCAGCGCATAGGCGAACTGCCCGCGCAACCTGGCGACTCCCGCCACGCCGTACCGCTCGTACAGTGCGAGCAGAACCTCGCAGTCACCCGCCGTGTGAAAGGGATACGCCAGGTCCGCACGCAGCTGCTTGTAATTGAGTATCTCGCCGTTGAACACGACGTGTGTGCGCTCGTGCACGCCACTCATCGGCTGCGGCGAACCGGCCAGGTCGATAATCGACAGCCGGGTGTGGGCGAAGCCGATCGACCCCCCCGACCAGGTGCCGGCGTCGTCGGGACCCCTGTGACGAAGGCGCCTCGCCATATCGGCGAGCAGCGCGGAGTCCACCGGCGCGCCGTCGAACCTCCGGACTCCCGCTATTCCGCACACAACTGCCACAGCCGGATCGTGGTCGATTCGGGTCGATGCAGACCGATCGAGGGTTGCCCACCCATTGCATCAGGGTAGACCGAGGCCCGATACTTATCACTGCGTGCGGGATCCGACCCCCGATCATGGATCCCGGACCGTCCACTGTGATTTCGCAGCGAGGCCACGGCGATGACGAGTTCTCCGGATTCGGTCGATGGGGGCAATCATGCCCCGGGCGCCTCCCGGGCCGGGCAGAGGTCGAGCTGAATGTCGCCGCAATCGTCCCCCCGATCGGGCGCCCCACGAAGCTTGGCCCACGCCCGCCTCGGTCCACGGACGGTGCTCGGGCACACACTCGTTCTCCGGCATCCCGAATTCGCAGACTTCGCCGACTGGCGGAGGATCCGACTTCGTGATCGGCAGTCCATCGAGCCGTTCTGGGAGACGTCCCCGCTCGACTGGGACGAGCGCCACTCCGAGAAGCTCTGGGTACGTGAGTGTTTGGCGCGACGCGAGAGTTCGCGTGCCGGTCGCGACCTGTCGATGGCCATCGAGGTCGACGGCCGATTCGCCGGTCAGTGCAACCTGGGCTCCATCGACCCGAGGACGGGGAGCGCCGAGATGGGCATCTGGGTCGACACCGAGGTGGCTCGCCACGGCATCGGCGGACTGGCAGTGACGATGATCCTCGACTACGGATTCGACACCCTGGGGCTACGGCGAGTCACCGCCCCCATCTGCACCGAGAACGTCGCGGCCACGCGGGGCGCTCCCCTGGTCGGGTACCGGCGCGAAGCAGTGATGGCCGAGTACCTCGACGTCGGAGGCAGGCACAAGGATCACGCCCTGTGGGCCGTCACCAGGGACTGCATTCCGCCGAACGGATTCGCGACGCGTTGGATCGGACGATACGAGGACGAGCACTCGACGGGTTCGGCTCGGACCTCGTCGGGCGTACCCCAGCCGAACACCCCTCGGCACGGACTGGGGGTTCCCCGAACGGCGGGCGCGCTGCTCGCGACCGCCGGGTACTACGCGGGCAGACTGCGGCGGCCACGATCCGCCCGACCGATGCGGACACCGCCCGTGCAGCTCGAATCGCCGGCTCGGCCGGGACTCCGCGTACACACCCGCAGTCCGTCCGACAGCGCGGCGCGGCGAGAAATGCACCCCCGGGATCCCGGTGCGCTCCACCTGGACAGCGACTCCCGCCCCGCCGCGTGGGGCCGGCCGCACACTCCGGTGCATTGGCTCCGCGAATACCTTCGCGAGCACCGCGAGCCCCACACCAGGACCGCACTCGTTCTCGAGATCGAGGTCGACGACAGGTTCGCGGGTCGTTGCGGATTCTGCAGGCTGGACATGTTCGCCAGGAACGCCGAAATGTTCGTCTGGGCGGACTCAGGCCCGGGCGATCGCTACGTCGGACCTGTCACGATCGAACTCCTGCTCGATTACGCGTTCGGTCCGTTCGGATTGAATCGGGTTTCCATGGCGATCGAGCCCGACCAAGATCGCGCAGCCGACATCCTGACGCGAGTCGGAATGGTCAGGGAGGGAACGCTGCACGACTACGTCGACCCCCGCGGTCGGCTCGGTCAGTACGATCTGTGGGCTATCACGGCGAGCGTCGCCGCCACGCACCACTGAATCTGTGGGGAACTGTGCGCGCGATGCGGCGTAACGTGTGAGTGCGAGCACGACTACAGCCCACCCGATCGCCGGAGGCCGACGTTGCTTTCCACACGTGCCAACCATTCCCGCACATCCCGACGCCGCCCCGTCGTCGCGGCGTCCCTGACCGCCGTGATCGGCGTGCTGATGTCACTGTCCCCCGCGGCGGCCGCACCCCCACCCTTCCTCCCCGCGCCGCTCTTCACCGGCGACTTCGAGACCGGCAACTTCAGCCAATGGCCGATCTGCCAATCGGTCGCGATCAATGACGCCTGCAGCCTGTACGACAACTCTCACTACAGTCTTCAGGTCCAGAGCGCGGTCCGCCGACAAGGCCGCTTCGCGGCTCGGTTCGAGGTGCGAGACGGCGACGTGCCAGCGACGGTTCCCGGTGGCGAACGCGCAGAAGTGCAGGGTGGACCCGAGACCGGCGGCAGCGAGGGGGCCGACCTCTGGTACCAGTGGAGTACGCAGTTCAGCACGACATTTCCCGCCAACCACGCGAGCCAGGGGTGGGGACTGGTTTCACAGTGGCACGGCGAAGTCGACGGCCCGCCGCCGTTGGGGATGTACGTGGACGTGGGCGACGGGCAATGGGGACTTCGGGTCAACGCCCAGACTTCGCCGGGCCAGTTCATCGCGAGCTACGTCCCGTGGAGGACGGGGCTCGCCCAGGGCTCGTGGCAGGACATCAAGATCCACATCAAGTGGTCGACCGATGATCGCGTCGGATTCGTCGAGCTCTGGCACAACGGCATCCGGCAGACCTTCACGGACGCGCCCTGCGCAGGTCAAGACCGCTGCTACGTCCGCACACTGATACCCCTGGGCAGCACCACGTACTTCAAACAGGGCTACTACCGCGACCCCAACGTCACCGGCACCGGCATCCTGTACCACGACGGATTCACGGTCGCGCCGACCGAGTCCGGGCTCGGCGCGCTGTAGCCACCTCGCCGGGCAGAGTCACGGCACGGACAGCAACCGGCCGGCGATCGTGTCCGCGATCGGCAGCGCCGATGTTGCCGCCGGGGAGGGAGCGTTGAGCACGTGCACCGAGCGCGGGGTCTGCTCGATCAGGAAATCGTGCACGAGCGTTCCGTCCCGCAGCACCGCCTGGGCCCGGATCCCTGCCTCCCGCGGCAGCAGGTCTGCCAGGGTCAGGTCGGGACAGTACTTCCGGCAACGGGCCAGGTAGCCGCGCCGGAACAGCGAGTCGCGCAGCTCGCCGACCGCGGTGGACGCGTTGGCGCGGGCAACACGGTAGAAGCCGGGAAACCTCGCGTAGTCCCACACGTCGCGGCCGGCGAAACTGTATTTCCGATATCCCTCACGGGCCGTTCCGAGCACTGCATTGGGACCGAGCGTGAGCGTGCCGTCGACGGTCGGGCTCAGGTGCACTCCGAGAAAGGGCAGGTCAGGATCGGGAATCGGGTAGATCAGGTGATGCACCAGCGTCGATCGGTGGACCGGAAGCTGGTAGTACTCGCCGCGGAAAGGCACGATCCGGAAGTCGGTCCGGATCCTCGCGAGCCGGGCGATCCGATCCGCCTGCAGTCCCGCGCACACGACCAGGCGCCCGGCCGACCACGAGCCGGCCGGGCCTGCCACCGTCACGCGGTCCGCCACCTCCGTGATGCTCGCCACCTCCACCCCGAGGCGGATCTCACCACCGGCCGAGCGGACCTGATCGGCCAACACCTCGGTGACCCGGCGATAGTCGATGATTCCCGTGGTCGGTACGAACAGCGCACCGCTGCCCGTCACCGCGGGCTCCCGGCGCCGCAGCTCAGTCGCATCGAGCACCTCGACGTCGAGTCCGTTGGTCTTCGAGCGCTCGTACAACGCCTGCATTCTCGCGAGCTCGACGGCATCGGTCGCGACCAGCAGTTTGCCGCGCACGTCGAACGGGATGCCGTGCTCCGCTGCGAACACCTTGGTCAGTTCGGCTCCGCGCCGACTCAGCTCGGCCTTGAGACTGCCCGGCTGGTAGTAGATGCCCGAATGGATGACGCCACTGTTGTGGCCGGTCTGGTGGAATCCGAGTCGGTCTGCCTTCTCGAGCAGGAGCAGGCTCGACCCCGGTCGTCGCCGCAGGAGCTCGCGGGCCGTGGCGACGCCGACGATGCCCCCACCGATGACGCAGTAGTCGTACATCGACATCCTCCCGCCGCGATCGACCTACCGTGCACCCCAGTATCGCGCGGACGCGTCCGACCACCCGGCGTCCGGGCCGCAGCGAGCGCACGAATCGCGTGTCACGACCCGGCCGGAGGGTCGGCGCACCCCGGGGCGGCTGGTATCAGTCGTCGCCGAGGTACCGCAGCCACACCGACGACGTCATCGCGGTGACACCCGCGGCGCGGGCCGCGACCTCGGCGGCCCGCAACCGTGCCTCGAATCGGTCCGTCGCAGCAGCGACCTCCGCCCGTGCCGCCTCTGCGCGCGCGAGCCGCTCGGTCAGCTCCGCGGATACCGCATCCGCCGGAAGTCCCGCGTCGCGGGCCCGGGCGATCAGCTCGGCGGCACGGTCGCACGGGGGTTGACTGCGGGCCACCCGATCGGCGACCGATCGCGCGGCCCGGCCGGAATGCTCTGCGGCCTTGGCCCGCTCCCACGCACGCTCCTGCTCGGCGACGTCCACCGGGCCCGTCCACTCGTCGGCCAGGTGCGGGCTGCGGCGCGTCAGCTTGGCGACCAATGCGTCCGCCACGTCGTCGACATCGAACTCGCCTGCCGCGGAAGCGATCCGCGAGTGGAAGAGCACCTGCAGCAGCAGATCGCCGAGTTCGTCACGCAGGTGCTGCGGATCGCCGTCCGCGACGGCGTCGAGGACCTCGTAGGTCTCCTCGACCAGATAGCGCGTGAGGCTCGCGTGGGTCTGGGTGACCTCCCAGCCTCCGAAGCCCCACAGTCGGTCCATCACCTCGGCCGCCCGGAGCAGGGCCTCGCCGGGACGCGCCTCGCCGGCGCTCACCCTGCCGCACTCACTGCGGGCACCGACACGTCGACCGCACCCGCGGCCTTACCGTCCATCGCGAGCAGGAAATCGGCGATGTACTGCAACAGTTCCACGTCCCGGACCCGGTCGGCACCGACCCCACCTGACCCGGTGCGAGGCAACGGCATCTGCACCATCCCGGTGGTCGCGCGGTACTGTGCGCTCGAGTACAGGCGCTTGAGCCGCAACTGCTTGGAGTCGGGCAGCTGCATCGGGGCCACCTTGATCTGGGTGCCCGCGACCGACACCTCCTCGATCTCGTACTCGCGGCACAGCAACCGCAACTTGGCGACCGACACCAGCCTGCCGACCTCCTCGGGCAGCGGGCCGTAGCGGTCCACCAGCTCTTCGACGACGAGGGCGATCGCGGCGTCGTCGGTGGCGGCGGCGAGCTTGCGGTACGCCTCGAGGCGCAGCCGGTCGCTGGTGACGTAGTCGGGCGGGATGTGCGCGTCCACCGGAAGGTCGATCCGCACCTCCTTGGGGCCCTCGTCGGTGATGATCGGTCGACCGTCCGCGACCGCCCGGTAGGCCTCGACCGCCTCCCCGACCAGGCGCACGTACAGGTCGAAGCCGACCCCTGCCACGTGCCCGGACTGCTCTGCCCCCAGCACGTTGCCGGCGCCGCGGATCTCGAGGTCCTTCATGGCGACGGCCATGCCGGCGCCGAGGTCGGAGTTCTGCGAGATGGTCGCGAGCCGGTCGTACGCGGTCTCGGTGAGCGGCTTCTCCGGCGGGTAGAGGAAGTAGGCGTAGCCGCGTTCGCGACTGCGCCCGACCCGGCCACGCAGCTGGTGCAGCTGGGACAGCCCGAGCGAGTCGGCGCGCTCCACGATCAGGGTGTTGGCGTTCGAGATGTCCAGGCCGGTCTCGATGATGGTGGTACACACCAGCACGTCGAACTCGCGCTCCCAGAAGCCCTGCACCGTCTTCTCGAGGGTCTCCTCGTTCATCTGACCGTGCGCGACCACCACCCGCGCCTCGGGTACGAGTTCACGAAGTCGCTTGGCGGCCTTGTCGATCGAGCTGACCCTGTTGTGCACGTAGAACACCTGGCCGTCGCGCAGGAGTTCGCGGCGGATGGCCGCGGCGACCTGCTTGTCGGCGTAGGCACCGACGTAGGTGAGGATCGGGTGCCGCTCCTCGGGCGGGGTGAGGATGGTCGACATCTCGCGGATCCCGGCCATGCTCATCTCCAGGGTGCGCGGAATCGGCGTCGCGGACATGGTGAGCACGTCCACGTGGGTACGCAGCGCCTTGATGTGTTCCTTGTGCTCGACGCCGAAGCGCTGCTCCTCGTCGACGACGACCAGGCCGAGGTCCTTCCAGCGGACACCGGTCTGCAACAGGCGGTGGGTGCCGACCACGACGTCGACCTCACCGTCGGCCAGCTGCGCGATGATCTCCTTCGACTCCCCCGCGTCCGTGAACCGGGACAGCCCGCGCACCTTGACCGGGAACGACGCCATCCGCTCGGTGAAGGTCTGCAGGTGCTGTTGCGCGAGAAGGGTTGTCGGAACCAGAACGGCGACCTGCTTCCCGTCCTGCACGGCCTTGAAGGCGGCCCGCACCGCGATCTCGGTCTTGCCGTAGCCGACGTCGCCGATCACCACTCGGTCCATCGGGACCGGTTTCTCCATGTCCGCCTTGACCTCGCCGATCACGGTCAGCTGGTCCTGGGTCTCGGTGAACGCGAACGCGTCCTCCATCTCCTGCTGCCACGGGGTGTCCGGCCCGAACGCATGGCCCGGGGCGGCCTGCCGCGCGGCGTACAGCTGCACCAGTTCGCCGGCGATCTCGCGAACCGCCTTGCGCGCCTTGCGTTTCGTGTTGGTCCAGTCGGATCCACCGAGCTTGCTCAGCGCGGGCAGCTCGCCGCCGACGTAGCGGGAGAGCTGGTCGAGGGACTCCATCGGGACGAACAGCCGGTCACCGGGATGGCCGCGCTTGCTCGCCGCGTACTCGATGACCAGGTACTCCCGGCGCGCCCCGCCGATGGTCCGTTCCACCATCTCGACGAACCGGCCGATACCGTGCTGATCGTGCACGACCATGTCCCCCGCGGCCAGCGCCAGCGGGTCGACCTGGTTGCGACGCTTGGCGGGCAGGCGCTTTCCGTCCCCCGCCGCGGCCACCCGATTGCCGGTCAGGTCCGACTCGGAGATCAGCACCAGGCCGACATTTGGTCGCTCCGCGGGCTCCGCTCCTGCCCCGTCGGTGTCGTCGGCGGGGAAGACGAGACCGTCGTGCAGGCTTCCGCACAGCACCTCCACCTGGCCGCGTAGCGGCTCGGCGCCCGGCGCGAGAGCAGCGGCGGGCACCTCGGCCTCACCCAGCCGCTCGAGCACTCGGTTCGCGGTACCCGAGCCCGCGACCACCACCGCGGCCCGACCGCCGGTGCTCACGTGCGCGCGGAGCATCACGAACAGCTCGGCGAGCAGCTCGTCGGACCCGCGGACCTCTGGCGCCGGGCGCAGGTCGAGGACCAGCTCCTCCTCGCTCCCCGAGGCGAGCGGGCTGATCGTCCACCAGGGCCGGCCGCTCGACTCTGCGCTCTCGCGCACCTGGCGCAGCGAGCGGTAGGCGGAGGCCGCGAGGTCGATACCCTTGCCGCCGCCGACGCCCGAGGTGTCGAGTGCGGAGGTGTCGAGCGGCGCGGCGCCGCCGATCGAGGCCGCGGTCCACGAGGCCTCCAGGAACTCCTGCCCGGTGCGCACCAGATCCGTTGCGCGGGTGCGAATCTTCTCCGGATCACACAGCAACACGTGGGTACCCGCGGGCAGCACGTCGGTCAGCAGCACCAGCTCTCCACCCAGGAGGACCGGTAGCAGGGCCTCCATGCCCTCGACGGGGATACCCGCGGAGAGCTTGTCGAGCATCTCGACGAGCGCGGCATCGGCCTGATTGTCCTGAGCCAGCACCGCCGCGCGGTCCCGTACCCGTTCGGTGAGCAGCAGTTCCCGGCACGGCGGCGCGATCAGCGTCGTGATCTCCAGTTCCGGCAGCGACCGCTGGTCGGCCACCGAGAAGGCCCGCAGCTCGGTCACCTCGTCGCCCCAGAACTCCACGCGCACAGGGTGGTCGGCCGTCGGCGAGAACACGTCGAGGATGCCGCCGCGGACTGCGAACTCGCCACGCTTGCCGACCATGTCGACGCGGGTGTACGCCATCTCGACCAGCCGCTGGATCAGCCCGTCGAACGAGGTCTCGGTGCCCACCCGCAGTGTGACGGGCTCGATCTCCCCCAGGCCGGGCGCCATCGGCTGCACCAGCGAGCGAACGGTGGTCACGACCACCCGCAGCGGCGGACCGTAGTCGCCGTTGTCCGGGTACGCGAGCCGGCGCAGCACCTCGAGCCGCCGCCCGACCGTGTCCGCGCCGGGTGAGAGCCGCTCGTGCGGCAGCGTCTCCCAGGACGGGAACTGGGCGACCGAGTCGCCGAGGATCTCGCGCAGTTCGACGGTCAGGTCGTCGGCCTCGCGGCCGGTGGCGGTGACCAGGAGCAGCTGGACCTGTTCGGCGACGGCGCTCGCGACGAACGGGCGAGCCGGATTCGGGGCGACGATGTCGAGGCTGGCTCGCCCGAGAGCATCGCGCACCGCTCCGAAGGCCGAGTGGGCGAGCGCGACGCGGGCGACGCCGGCGAGCGGCAGCGGCTCGTTCGTCAACGGGGTCGGCGCGGGCTGGGAAGGAGTAGGCAACGTCGATGCTCCTGCGTAAACGAGCGAGTGTGTAGACGAGTCAGCCGAGTAGCCCGAGCAGGTGGCCCGAGCAGGCTCGCCGAACGGATGCAGCCGCCGCAGCGACGACCACGTCGATTCTAGGCCGGACCACCGACACGCTCCGTCTGGGTCATCGCCGCGAGCGCCGCACGGCGAACTCGCGGAAGTAGCCGATCTTCGAGGGCTCGACCAACGACGGGAGGATGTAGTACCAGACCCGCTCCATTCGCGCCGGCAGCTCGTCGAGGGCGTCGGTCGCGTAGGCCACCACGCGAGTACCGAACAGCGTCTCGAAGATGAAGGTTCCGACCGCCCGACTGTCCGGGTCCGCGGTGATGTCCCCCTCCGCGACGGCCCGTTCGGTCAGCGCCACCTGATAGCCCAGCCACGTCTCGACGACGTTGTCCCCGGTCCCCCGCTGGTCGCCGATCTCGTGGTGCAGGCGGAACATGGCCGCGACGATGGGATCGGCGGCGGCGACGTCGGTCACCAGGTACGAGAGCCCGATCATGATCTCCAACGCGGGATCCCGGAGTTCCGAGAGCGGCATGCAGGCCACGTCGAGTCGGCGGTTGCCCTCGTCGATCACGCCGCGGGCGAGGTCCTCCTTGGAGGCGAAATGGAAGTACAGCGAGCCCTTCGTCACGCCCGACTCGGCGATGATCTCGCTGAGGTTCGCCTGGGCGTACCCGTGCTGCGCGAACACCTGGGCCGCCGCGAGCAAGACCGCGTTCCGCGTGACCTCCGCGCGCTCCTGCCTCGCCATCCGACCGCCTCCCGCCGACAGCACCCCAGGCCCAGAATGCGACTAAAACATACCACCCGTCGGGTTAATGGCCGTAATCCGGACCGCGCGCCTACTCCCCGAGCTGCGGGTCCGCCTCGAGGTTTGTCAGACCGTTCCAGCACAGGTTCACCAGGTGTGCGGCGACGACCTCCTTCGACGGGGTGCGCTCGTCGAGCCACCACGTCGCGGTGGTCGCGACCATCCCGACCAGCGCCTGCGCGTACAGCGTCGCCAGTTCCGCATCGAAGCCGCGCCGGGAGAAGTCACCCGCGAGGATGTGACCGACCTGCGACACGGCCTCGTTGAGGAGGCTCGAGTAGGTGCCCTCCTTCGCCGCCATCGGAGAGTCACGGACGAGAATCTGGAAGCCCTCGGTCCGCTCCTCGACGTAGGTCAGCAGCGCGAGGGCCACCCGCTCGACCCGCACCCGGGAACGGTTCTGGGTGAGCGACGACGTGATCATCTGGAGCAGGGTGGACATCTCCCGGTCCACCACGACGGCATAGAGGCCCTCCTTACCGCCGAAGTGCTCGTAGACCACGGGCTTGGACACGTTGGCCCTGGTGGAGATCTCCTCGATGGACGCGGCCTCGTAGCCGCGCTCGGCAAAAACACTGCGCCCGATCTCGATCAACTGCTCGCGGCGCTGCGTCCCGGTCATCCGGGTCCGCTGTGACTTGATCGGCAAAGCCGACTGGGACTTGATCGGCAAAGCCGACTGGGACTTGATCGGCAAAGCCGACTGGGACTTGATCGGCGCAGCCGCCTGCGAATTCGCCGACCCGGACGGCTGCGATTTGTCGGCGGACACCTGCGGTGGTCGGGACATGGGTTCCACACTAATCTGCGGCCGGTCTCGCCACCGGCGAGGCGGTTCGCACGAAAGACCGGCGGCGTGCGAGGATCGTGGGCGCACAGCGGGGCCGGATCGGCGCTGGGACGAGCCTCAACCTGGATCGATACGAAACCGCAGGTGCGGCAATCCGCCGTAGTGTAATGGCAGCACCTCTGATTTTGGTTCAGATAGTTCAGGTTCGAGTCCTGGCGGCGGAGCGAGGCTTGCCGAGCGACCATTGCGCTCGGCAGCGTCCCAGACAGTCGATTTCGAGGAGCTTCATGCCAGTCGAGACCGCCGTGATCGTCCTCGCCGCGGGCGCGGGGACACGAATGCGGTCCAAGACCCCGAAGGTGTTGCACACACTCGCGGGGCGGACGATGCTCGCCCACTCCCTGCACGCCGCCGCGGCGCTCGACCCCACCCACCTGGTCGTCGTGATCGGTCACGAACGCGAGGCCGTCGGATCGGCCGTCGCCGAGGCCGCGGCCGAACTGGGCGTCAAGGTTGCGACCACGGTCCAGGAAGAGCAGAACGGCACCGGTCACGCGGTCGCGCACGGGCTGGCCGCGCTGCCCGACGACTTCGCGGGCACCGTGGTCGTCACCTCCGCGGACGTCCCGCTGCTGGACGGACACACCCTGCACGCCCTTCTCGACGAGCACATGGCCGAGCCCACACCCGCCGCGGTGACGGTGCTGACCTTCGTGCCCGAGGATCCCAACGGATACGGCCGCATCGTCCGCAACGATGCGGGCGAGATCGTCGAGATCGTCGAACACGTCGACGCCACCCCCGCCCAGGTCGCGATCCGCGAGGTCAATTCGGGCGTCTACGCCTTCGACGCCGTGCTGCTTCGCGACGCGCTCGGCAAGCTCGAGACCGCCAACGCGCAGGGTGAGCTCTACCTCACCGACGTGGTCAAGCTCGCGCGGCTGGCCGGCAGGCACGTGTACGCCGCCCTGCTGACGGACGCCACCAAGGTCGCGGGCGCGAACGACCGGGTGCAGCTGTCGGATCTGGCGAGGGAGATGAACCGCCGCATCCTCGAGACGCACATGCGCGCCGGCGTCACCGTCGTCGATCCGTCCAGCACGTGGATCGACGTCGACGTGACCCTCGCGCGGGACGTGACGATCAAGCCCGGTGTGCAACTGCACGGCCGAACGACCATCGGCGAGGACGCCGTCGTCGGACCCGACAGCACCCTGACCGACGTGGTCGTCGGGGCGGGGGCGTCCGTGATCCGGACCCACGCCGACCGCGCGAGCATCGGTGCCGGCGCGACCGTCGGGCCGTACACGTACCTGCGCCCCGGCACCGTGCTCGGGGACTGCGGCAAGCTCGGCGCGTTCGTCGAGGTCAAGAACTCCGACATCGGCGAGCACTCCAAGGTCCCGCACCTGACGTACGTCGGTGACGCGAGCATCGGTTGCCACAGCAACATCGGCGCATCGAGCGTGTTCGTCAACTACGACGGCGTCAACAAGAGCCGTACCGTGGTGGGGTCGCACGTGCGAACCGGGTCGGACACCATGTTCGTGGCACCGGTGCAGGTCGGCGACGGCGCGTACACCGGCGCGGGGACAGTGCTGCGGTTCGACGTCCCGCCGGGGGCGCTGGCCGTCTCCGGGGGCAAGCAGCGCAATATTGACGGCTGGGTCGAGCGCAATCGACCCGGTACCGCGGCCGCCGAGGCGGCCGCTCAGGCACAGCAGGACAACGAGAACACGAACAAGGACGGCGAAGAGCAGTGACCGCGAATTGGATCGACAACCAGAAGAACCTCATGCTCTTCTCCGGTCGCGCCCACCCCGAACTGGCCGAGCAGGTGGCCAAGGAACTCGACATCCAGGTCACCCCGCAGACGGCCACGGACTTTGCGAACGGCGAGATCTTCGTCCGGTTCGAGGAGTCGGTGCGCGGCAGTGACGCCTTCGTCCTGCAGAGCCACCCCGCGCCGCTGAACCAGTGGGTGATGGAGCAGCTCATCATGATCGACGCCCTCAAGCGTGGGTCCGCCAAGCGCATCACCGCGGTGCTGCCGTTCTACCCGTACGCCCGGCAAGACAAGAAGCACCGCGGCCGTGAGCCCATCTCGGCCCGCCTGATCGCGGACCTGCTCAAGACCGCGGGCGCCGACCGGATCATCACCGTCGACCTGCACACCGACCAGATCCAGGGCTTCTTCGACGGCCCCGTCGACCACATGCACGCGCAGGGCCAGCTCGCCGAGTACGTGCGGGAGAACTACGGCACCGACAACATCTGCGTCGTCTCCCCCGACGCCGGCCGAGTCAAGGTCGCCGAGAAGTGGGCCGACGCCCTCGACGGCGCGCCGCTGGCGTTCGTGCACAAGACCCGTGACCCGCTGGTCCCCAACCAGGTCAAGTCGAACCGGGTCGTCGGTGACGTCAGCGGCCGCACCTGCGTGCTGATCGACGACATGATCGACACCGGCGGCACGATCGCCGGCGCGGTGAAGGTGCTCAAGGACGCCGGTGCAGGTGACGTGATCATCGCCACCACGCACGGGATCTTCTCCCACCCGGCAGCCGAGAGGCTCGCGTCGTGCGGCGCCAAGGAGGTCATCGCGACCAACACGCTGCCGATCCCCGAGGAGAAGCGTTTCCCGACGCTGACCGTCCTCTCGATCGCCCCGTTGCTCGCGCGCACCATCAAGGAGGTCTTCGAGAACGGCTCGGTGACCTCACTCTTCAACGGCAGCGCCTAGACGCTCAGCGCCCGTGCGCGGTTGACGTGTC
>NZ_JBHZAH010000029.1:0-47868 GCF_042754225.1 Rhodococcus sp. NPDC059234 | reverse complement strand
CTCAGGTTGTTTTCCAGACCGAGGCCGTACGCCCCGAGACCGAGCATCAACGCGACCATCACACCGATCACGGTGAATCGGAGGCGGTAGACGAGCCGACCCCAGGTGGCGAACACGCTGTGCACTCTCCCCTCGTGGAGCAGCCTCCCGGCCCTCCGAGCCACGATCGGCACGAACGCCGATCGTGCCGCTGCCACCGCCGTTCAGTGCTCGACCTGTCGGCGCTGCACAGCACACGGTACGCATGGATTCGCGGTTCCGACGACCCGAGTCACCGCTGGTCAGCCGATGCCGGTGTGCTTCCACGTCGGCCGTCGGCACCTGCCCGAGCGCGAATCGCCTGGTGGTCAGGTGTTCGTCACCGGCCCGTCGGGCGGCATCTAAGAAGGTAGTGAGAATTCGATCGACCGGCCCGCGTGTGCGCCGCGAAGCCCGTCACCGAGTCCGATGCTCGATCACCGGAAGTTCCTGCGGCGCACCGCCGTCGATGAGCCGCTCGATCGCCGTCACGTCGAGGTGCTGCTCCACCAGGTCGGCCAGCAGGTCGAGTTGGGCGGTCCGCTCGTCGGCCACGGAGGTGCCCGGGGCGACGGCGAATTGCCGACCCGTGGCAGCCGCGACCCGGGTGAGCAGGGACCGCCGGAACTCGTCGGACTCGAGCAGTCCGTGCCAGTGGGTGCCGAACACCTGTCCGCGCACGCTGCCCTCCGGGCCGCACTCGTCGTCGCGCAACAGCGCCGCGTCCCCGGTGCGGACCACCCGTCCGTGATGGATCTCATAGCCGGACACCGTGATTCCGTCCGCGGTCCCCGTCGACTGCCGAAGCACCTTCTCGCTGGCGAACTCGACGTCCAGGTCCAGCAGTCCCAGCCCATCGACGGCGCCCGCGGCGGACTCGACGTGGTCGACGATGGTCCGGCCGAGCATCTGGTAGCCACCACAGATACCCAGGATCGGCAGTCCGGCGGCCGCACGGGCGGCGAGGACGTCGGCGATTCCGCTCGTGCGCAGCCAGTTCAGGTCCGACACCGTGGACTTACTGCCCGGGAGCACCACCAGGTCCACGTCCGCCAGGCGCGAGGGCTCGCTCACCCAGTGCACGGACACGCCCGGTTCGCAGGCCAGCGCCTCGACATCGGTGGCGTTGGACACCCGTGGCAACCGCACCGCCGCCACCCGCAGCCACTCCCGCCCCGCCGGCGAGGCGGGTCGCCCGACGGGGGCGTCGGGCGTCGTGGACAGCGAGTCCTCGGCGTCGATCCACAGTCCCTCGGCGAACGGCACCACCCCGAGGGTCGGCCGTCCGGTGAGCGCGCGCAGCTGCTCGAGGCCGGGTTCGAGCAGGCCGACGTCGCCGCGAAACTTGTTGACCACGAACCCCGCGATCAGCTCCTGGTCCTCCGGCGAGAGCACGGCGACGGTGCCGAACAGGTGCGCCAGCACTCCCCCGCGGTCGATGTCGCCGACCACGATCACCGGCAGCGAGGCCGCCCGCGCCAGCCCCATGTTCGCCAGATCGGTGGCGCGCAGGTTGATCTCGGCGGGCGAGCCGGCGCCCTCGCAGATCACCACGTCGAATTCGTCACGCAGGGCAGCCAATTCGCCGGCAACCACCTCGCGGAGCCATTCACGGTGCTCGATGTAGTCACGGGCTCCGACCGAGGTCACCGCCTTACCGCGGACGACGAGCTGCGAGGTGCGGTCGCTGCCCGGCTTGAGCAGCACCGGGTTGAAACGCACGCTCGGCTCGAGCCCGCAGGCCCGCGCCTGCAGTGCCTGCGCGCGGCCGATCTCCCCACCGTCGAGCGTGACGACGGAATTGTTGGACATGTTCTGCGCCTTGAACGGTGCCACCGACACCCCGCGTCGGGCCAGCATCCGGCACAGGCCCGCGACCAGGACGCTCTTGCCCGCGTCGGAGGTGGTGCCGGCGACCAGAAGCGCGCCCCTCACGGGAGGGTGAGGATTTCCGCCCCCGAGTCGGTGACCACGATGGTGTGCTCGAACTGGGCCGTCCACTTGCGGTCCTTGGTGACGACCGTCCAGCCGTCCTCCCAGATGTCGTAGTCGACGGTGCCGAGGTTGATCATCGGCTCGATCGTGAACACCATGCCGGGCTCGATGACGGTGTCGACGTTCGGCTGGTCGTAGTGCAGGATCACCAGGCCGTTGTGGAAGGTCTCGCCGATCCCGTGACCGGTGAAGTCACGAACCACGCCGTAGCCGAAGCGGTTGGCGTACGACTCGATGACCCGGCCGATGACGTTGAGTTCGCGGCCCGGCTTGACGGCCTTGATCGCGCGCATCGTCGCCTCGTGGGTGCGCTCGACGAGCAGGCGATTCTCCTCGGCGACGTCGCCGGCGAGGAAGGTCGCGTTGGTGTCACCGTGCACGCCGCCGATGTAGGCGGTGACGTCGATGTTGACGATGTCACCGTCCTCGATCACCGTCGAGTCCGGGATGCCGTGGCAGATGACCTCGTTGAGCGAGGTGCAGCAGGACTTGGGGAAGTCCTTGTAGCCCAAGGTGGAGGGGTAAGCGCCGTGGTCGATCATGTACTCGTGCGCGATGCGGTCCAGCGCATCGGTCGTGACGCCGGGGGCGACCGCCTTGCCCGCTTCCTGCAGGGCCTGCGCCGCGATCCGGCTCGCCACCCGCATCGCCTCGATGGTCTCCGGCGTCTGGACCCACGGCTCGGAACCCTCGTTGACGGTGGGCTTCCAGGCGTATTCGGGCCGCTCGACGTTCGCGGGCACCGCGAGGGTCGGCGAGACGATTCCGGGACTGAGCTGGGTACGCACGGGCATGCCCACCAGGTTAGACGCATCGCGTGCGCCACCCGTCACGACGCCGACGGTGTCGGCTCCCCGCCGGTCAGTCCCGCTTGGGCACCCAGTGGTCGGTCACCAGCTCGAAACTGCGTTTGATCTCCCCGTATGCCGCTCGCTGCGCTTCCTCGCCGTCGCCATACTGCTTGACGGCCGTCTCGTGCGCCGCTTCGAAGGCCGCCTGCACCTCCTTCGACGATCGCCGCAAAGTCTGTGGGAGCTCGGTCCGGTTCACCACGCCACTCCTTCGTCCATCGAGAATGCGATGTCGCGTGAGTCGATTGTCCGCCCCGAGCCCCGCCGGGACAACGCGATACCCGGCGCACAATGGACGTACCTGCCACACGGACGACCCGATCGACCGGAGCGAGGCGCGCGGATGTCGGACGACATCGAGAAGCGGTGGAACGACCCCCCGACGATTCGGCGGGCGACGCGGTACACCTGCGCGGTCATCGCAGTCGCCCTGGTCGCGATGGCACTCGCCTTCGCGTGGGGTGCGACGAACCACGACTGCCCCGTCGACCAGGCCCGCATCTGTTCGACCACGGACCGGTGGGTGCTGGCGGTCGCTCCGGCCGCGATCCTCCTGCTCGGCGGGCTCGGGGCCTTCGTGCGCACGTACCGTGTGTGGCGCTCGGGCGGGACATGGCCGATCTGGCAGGGCGCGGGGTGGGTGCTGATGGTGCTCATGCTGGTCTACGCCAGCATGGGGGCGGGGCTTCTCGTCGAGTGATCGGGTCCGGCAGCGCGGCGCTCAGCGTCTTCTACTCCGTCGCGGCGCCCGCCAGCATCTCGGCGAACCCGCGGGCGAAGCTGTGCACGTCACCGGGCCAGCGCGCAGACAGGTAGTTGGCGTCCCGCACCACGAACGCGGGCCGGGCGTCGTCGTCCGAGTCGCGGGCGCGCCCGCTCGACTGCAGCGCCGCGTTCGGGTTGTCCGGGTCGACGTCGACGAAGTCGCCCGACTGCCGCAGCGCCCGGGTCACCTCCTGCTGCACGCCCATGTAGCCCCGCGGCTCACCGGGCGCCTCCACGTAGGTGCGGTAGTAGTCCCGGTCCCAGAACCGGGTGACCCGGGCGACCCGCCAGGCGCGCGATTCCAACGACCAGGTCAGGGCGGTGGTGCGGCGACCGTAGAGCACCGACCGCCCGGTGCGGGGATCGATGCTGCGCGCGGCCAGCAACACCCCGTGACAGATCGCCGCCACCGGAAGGTCCCGGCGGAAGGCGTCGACGACGAGGCCCTGCAGTCGCTCGCTCTCGAGGTACGGCCGCATGCCGCGGGCCCGGTGGCCGCCGGGGAGCAGGAGTCCGTCGACGGTGTCGAGGTCGACGGCGTCCCAGCCGGACGGCGCGGTGAACTCCGGATCCTCGAGCAGCGCTGCGTAATCGGCGCGGGCCACCACGTTCGCGCGCAGCACGCGCCCGACCAGCACGACCCGATCCAGTCCGGGGATCGCGCCCCACGGGTCGAGGCCCCGCCCGGTCACCATCAGGTCGTCGGCCGTGGCGACCGTCGCGCCGGGGGTGGCGAACCGCACCCGGTGACCGAGCCGCCGCAGCACCCGCCAGCTGACGGCCACCTCGGTCGGGTCGAAGTCGCACGCGGGAAGGGGAACCAGCACCGTGCCCATCTCCGCACGCTAACACTGGATCCGAAGCGAAATCCGGGCCCGCACCGGACGGTGGGCGTCGCTACTCCCGCAGGACGGCCAGGAAGGCCATCCGGTCCCCGCGGTAGAGCGATCGGACCCGCTCGATCGGCACCCCGTCGGTGTCCAGCGAGGTCCGGTCGAGCAGCAGCATCGGCATCGCGGTGGTCGAGTCGAGCAGGGCCGCGTCGCGGGGCGAGGCGAGCACCGTCTCGATCCGTTCGGTCGCCGAGCCGAGCTCCACGCCGGTCGCCCGGATCGCGGCGTACAGCGAGGTGCCCGGGTCGAAGGTGCTCGCCAACGCGCCGAACCGCCGGACCGCGAGGTAGGTGTTCTCCAGCCCGATCTTCTGGCCGTCCGCCAGCAGCACGCGTTCGAGCCGGAGCACGGCCGCACCGATCGGAATCGAGAGTTCCCCCGCCAGTTCCGCGTCGGCGGATTCCTCCTCGAAGGCGACGAGCTCGCGCGAGGGCACCCGCCCCTGACTGAGCGCGCCCTCGGTGTAGGAACCGAGCGAGAGAGGCTGGACGAGTTTGGGACTCGCGACGACGGTGCCCCGACCGCGCCGCTGGATCAGTCCCTCGACGAGCAACTCGCGCACCGCCTGGCGGACCGTTTCGCGCGAGACCGCGAAGCGCGCCGCGAGATCTCGCTCGGCGGGGACCGCGTCGCCCTCGGACAGTTCCGCGACGATCGCGGCCAGTTCGGTGCGCACCCGGTAGTACTTGGGCAGGTTCCCGGCCTCCGTCACAGCGCCCCCCTCCGCGCGAGCACCCGGCCCGCGACCGTGAGCACCTCGGATATCGACGGCGACTGCGCACCAGGCACTTTCGCGCGATCGTCGTAGCGGCGCAGCCGCACCGCGTCGGGCCACCAGGGATGAGCCGCCAGCTCCTCGTCCACCCCCGGCCCGCCCTGCGCCCGGAGCGTGACGACCGATTCCGTCGACAGTGTCGCGCGGTAGCCGGGCACGGTGGCGACCAGGTACCGCTTGGCCGCGACGTGCGCGCCAGCCAGCCAGCCGACCCGAGTCCCGAACCGGGGGGTGAGCCAGTCGCGCGCGGCCGCGTCGTGCGGCTGGTCGTGCGCCGGTTCCAGCAGCGGACTGCGGGCGAGGTCGTGCAGCGCCGACGCCAGCACGAGCTCGTCGTCGGCGCGGTCGTCGAGCGCGCGTCCTGCCGCCTGCAGCGCATGGTCGAGCTCGTCCACCGATTCCCCGTCGAAGACACCTCGCAGCGAATCCGGCAGGGCGGCAGTCTCTTCGAGCACCTCCGAGTGGTCGTTCATGGTGGTCAGGGTACACCGATTTGGTCTATACCAATTGTTCATCCAGCGTTTCCCGCGCGTCCCCGAGACGGTCTAGACCAAACCCCATGCTGTCCCCATGCGAATTGCAATTGTGGGCGGCGGCATCCTCGGTACGGCGCACGCCGACGAGGCCGTCCGACGCGGACACGAGGTCGTCCAGTTCGAACGTGAGCACGAGGCGCGCGGTGCCACCGTCCGCAACTTCGGCCTCGTGTGGGTCTCGGGCCGGGCCGAACACGAGCTCGAGGCGGCGCTACGGTCCCGACAGCTGTGGGAGGACCTCGCCGCCCGCGTCCCCGACATCGGTTTCCGCCCCGCCGGATCGCTGACGCTGCTGCGCACCCCGGAGGAGGTGGCCGTCGCCGAGCAGGCGGCGGCCCGCCCCGACGCGGCCGCCCGCGGCTTCGACCTGCTCGATCCCGAGCGGGTCCTCGCGGTCAACCCCGCGCTGCGCGGCAAGTACCTCGCCGGACTGCACTGCAGCCGCGACGGCGCCGTGGAATCCCGAATCGCGCTGCCCGCCATCCGCCGTCACCTCGCGGCCGGCGGCCGCTACACCTTCCACGCGCCGGCCGAGGTCCGCGAGGTCACCAGCACCGACACGGGCGTGCACCTGCGCGACGACCACGGCCGCACCTTCGACGCCGACCTCGCGATCGTGTGTCCCGGCGCCACCCTGGGCGGGCTGGCCCGCGACCTGGCCGGCGAGCTGCCGCTGCGCCGGGTGCGGCTGCAGATGATGCAGACCGCACCGCTCGGCGAGGCGCTGACCACGGCGATCGCGGACGGCGACAGCCTGCGGTACTACCCCGGTTTCGCCGGCACCGCGCTCGACGCGTTGACGGCCGCGCAGCCGCAGGCCCCGACCGCGGAGGCGCACCGGATGCAGCTGCTGTGCGTGCAGCGCCTGCACGGCGGGCTGACCATCGGCGACACCCACGAGTACGACGAACCCTTCGACTTCGACGTGGACGAGGCGCCCTACCGGCACCTGGCCGGCGTCGTCGAGGAGTTGCTGGGCCGCGAGCTGCCGCCGATCGTCAAGCGCTGGGCGGGTGTCTACAGCCAGCACCGCGACTCCGGCGAACTCGTGCACCGGGGCCAACCCGCGCCCGGCGTCTGGGTGGTCGCCGGACCCGGCGGCCGCGGCATGACCCTCGGGCCCGCGCTGGCCGAACAGACCGCAGATCAGCTCGGGCTCTGAGCCCACATCCAGATCGAGGAGATCCCTTGTCCGACAGAAGAATCACCCTCGCCGTGCTCGACATGGCCGGCACCACGGTCGCCGACGACGGCCTGGTCCTGCGCGCCTTCGCCGCGGCCGCGGACGCCGCAGGCCTGGCGCCCGAGGGTGCCGAGGCCGACGCCGCCCGCCAGTACGTGCTCGACACGATGGGCCAGTCCAAGATCGTCGTGTTCCGCGCGCTCTTCGGCGACGAGGACCGGGCCCGGGCCGCCAACACCGCCTTCGAGTCCACCTACGACCGCCTGATCGACGAGGGCAACGCCGAGCCGATTCCCGGTGCGGCCGACGCGATCACCACGCTGCGCGAGGCGGGCATCAGGGTGGCGCTGACCACCGGGTTCAGCCGCGGAACCCAGGACAAGCTGCTCGCCGCGCTCGGCTGGCAGTCCCTCGCCGACCTCACCCTCGCCCCGTCCGAGGCCGGCCGCGGCCGCCCCTACCCGGACCTGATTCTCACCGCGCTGCTGCAACTGCAGGCCGACGACGTGAAAGACGTTGCCGTGCTCGGTGACACGTCCAACGACGTGACCAGCGGCCTGCGCGCCGGGGCGTCGATCGTCGCGGGCGCGCTCACCGGCGCGCACGACGAGCACCAGCTGCGCGCGGCGGGCGCCACCCACGTGGTGCCCTCGGTCCGCGAGTTCGCCCAGCTGCTGCTGGACCGATAGCCCTCCCACCAGCGTTCCACCGCTCCGCCCACCCTCGATCCGTCACTCTCAGTTAGGAATCCGATGCGCCGCTTCAGTGCTTCACTGCGTCCCGGTCTCGCCGCCGTCGCCCTGGCCGCGACCGCCTTGTCTCTCACCGCCTGCGGCGGCACCGGCACCGCCGCCGGTGCGTCCGACGCGGGCACCGTCACCGTCTACAGCGCCGACGGCCTCTCCGGCTGGTACAAGCCCCAGTTCGCGGAGTTCACCAAGGAGACCGGGATCGCCGTGAACCTCGTCGAGGCAGGTTCCGGCGAGGTCGTCTCCCGCGTCGAGAAGGAGCAGTCCAACCCGCAGGCGGACATCGTGGTCACGCTGCCGCCGTTCATCCAGAAGGCGGACGCACAGGGCCTGTTGCAGCCCAGCGGCGTCGACACCTCCGCCGTGCCGGCCGAGGAGAAGGACCCCGCCGGCAAGTACGTGCCGGTGGTGGGCAACTTCCTGTCCTTCATCGCCAACCCCGGCGCGAACCCGGCGCCCGCCACCTGGGACGACCTGCTCACCGAGCAGTACCGCGGCAAGCTGCAGTACTCCACGCCCGGTCAGGCCGGCGACGGCACCGCCGTACTGCTGCTGCTGCAGCACCTCCGAGGCAAGGAGGGCGGCCTCGACTACCTGAGCAAGCTGCAGGCCAACAACGTCGGCCCGTCCTCCTCCACCGGCAAGCTCCAGCCGAAGGTCAGCAACGGCGAACTCCTCGTCGCGAACGGCGACGTGCAGATGAACCTCGCGTCCATCAAGGACGACGGCTCGAAGTTCGGCGTCTTCTTCCCGGCCGAGGCGAACGGGTCGCGCACCACCGTGTCGCTGCCCTACGTGATGGGCCTGGCCAAGGGCGCCCCGCGGTCCGAACAGGCCAAGAAGCTGATGGAGTACCTGCTCTCGGAGAAGGCTCAGAAGACCGTCGGCCCCGACGCCCTCGGCGTCTCGGTCCGCAAGGACGTCCGTGAGGCCGCGACCCTCGACCTCGGCGACAAGTCCACCCCCGCCGGCCTGCTGTCCGGCGTCACGGTGTGGACGCCGGACTGGAACGCCGTCCTCGCCGGGCTCGACGCCGACGTCGCCGCCTACCAGAAGGCCACCGGGAGCTGACATGTCACGGATCAACACCCGGCGGTCCGCGGACGCTGCCGTCACCCGTACGGCCGTCGACCACGCCCCGGCCATCACCTTCGACCGCGTCAACGTGGCCTACGGGCGGGGCCGGGGCGCCACCCGGGCGTTGATCGACTTCAACCTGCGAGTGGCCCCGGGAGAGACCGTCGCCCTCCTGGGGCCCAGCGGGTCCGGAAAGTCCACCGCGCTGAAGGCGCTGGCCGGGTTCACCCGGCCCGCCTCCGGTGCGGTCCGGCTCGGCGACACCGACGTCACCGACCTGCCGCCGGCCAAGCGCGGAATCGGCGTGGTGGTCCAGTCGTACGCGCTGTTCCCGCACATGCGGGTCGCCGAGAACGTCGCCTTCGGGCTCCGGGCCCATCGCGTCCGGCGCTCGGAGATCGGGGGGCGGGTCTCGGACGCGCTGGCCATGGTCGGAATGTCCCCCTACGGCAAGCGTTTCCCGCGCGAGCTGTCGGGCGGACAGCAGCAACGGGTCGCGATCGCGCGCGCGTTGGCGATCCGGCCGAGGGTCTTGCTGCTCGACGAGCCACTCGCCGCCCTCGACGCCCAACTTCGGCAGAGCATGCTCACCGAACTGCAGCAGTTGCGCGCCGCGTTGCCCGGCACCGCGATGCTCTACGTCACGCACGACCAGTCGGAGGCGCTGGCCCTCGCGGACCGGATCGCGGTGATGCGCGATGCCCGTCTCGTCGACGTCGACACCGCCGAGAACCTGTGGAAGCGCCCGCCCAGCAGCTTCACCGCGGCCTTCCTCGGCGGCGCGAACCTGCTGCCGTGCACCGTCACCCGGGTCGTCGGGACCTCCGCGCTGGTCTCGGTCGGCGGCACCCCCGTCACCGCGCAGGCACCGCAGCCGGACATCGGCCGTGTCGACTGGGAGTCGGAATCCGGTGCGCTGCTCTGTGTCCGGCCGCACGCAGTCGACCTGGTCGCACCGCACGAGCGGGGCGCGCTGCCCGCCCGGATCGTCGCCACCGTGTGGCGCGGGTCCTCGACGCGCCTGACGGTCGCGCTGGTGGGCCTGCCCGAGTCGCCGATCGAGGTGGACGTCACCGGCCACGACGAACGGGCGGCGGGTACCGAGGTGGGCGTGCGGTTCCCCGACCGGGGCGCGGTGCTGGTGCCCGCGCCGGGGTCGGTGTCGTGACCGCGATCCTGGACCGCCCGGCGCTCGGGCAGGCGCCGGTCCGGCCGCGACCGACGCGGTGGCGTCGGGGCCTGTGGGTCCTGCCGCCGCTGCTGCTGGTGCTCGGCTTCGCCGTGTACCCCTTGGGCCGGGTGCTCGCGGAGTCCACGGTCACCGGGAACGGCCGCGGCCTGTCCACCTGGACCGCGGTTCTCGATTCGTCCCTGTTCCGGAAGGCGTTGTGGCGCACCGTCGAGATCGCCGCGCTCTCTACGCTCGGCTGCCTGCTGCTCGGCACCTTCCTGGCGCTCGTGCTGGCCTTCGTCCCGTTCCCGGGGTCGAAGGTGACCGGCCGGCTGATCGACACCGTCCTGTCGCTGCCCTCGTTCCTGATCACCCTCGCGTTCACCTTCCTGTACGGCACCGCCGGCGCGGTGAACGCGCTGATCGCGACGCTCACCGGGGCCGACCGCGGACCGCTGAACTTCCTGAACACCCCGCTCGGGGTCGTCGCGGCGGAGGTCACGTTCTTCACCCCGTTCGTGGTGCGTCCGCTGCTCGCGGCGTTTACCCAGATGCCCCGCGAACAACTCGACGTCGCCGCGAGTCTGGGTGCGTCACCGTGGCGGGTACTGCGCACCGTGGTGATGCCCGAGGCCTGGCCGGCACTGTCGGCAGGCGGCTCGCTGGTGCTGCTGCTCACGCTCAACGAGTTCGGCATCGTGCTCTTCACCGGCGCCAAGGACGTGGTGACCCTGCCGGTGCTGATCTACACCCGCGGCATCGTCACCTTCGACCTGCCCGGTGCAGCGGTGATCGCGACCGTCCAGGTGGTGCTCTCGCTCACGCTGTACGCCGGGTCCCGATTCGTGTTCGACAAACTGATGGGAGCAGGCCGTGCTGCTGTGGACCACCCGCGCTAGGACGCTGACCCTGGCGGTGTTCGGCCTCGTGGTCGCGGTGGTGTTCGTCGCACCGATCGCCACCGTCGTCCTCGCCGCGCTCGCCGGGTCGTGGACGGGCCCACTGCCGTCGGATCTCGGCGGCAAGAACATCGCGGCCGCGTTGTCGGACGAGAACGTGGCGAGCCTGGCCGTCAGTCTGCAGACGGCGTTCATCGCCGGCGCGCTCGCACTGTTCGTCGGGACCTGGGCGGCGCTGGCGGCCCGCGAGGCGCCGGGGTGGCTGCGCACAACCACCGAGGCGACGTTCCACCTGCCGATCGCCGTGCCGTCGGTGGCGATCGGACTCGGATTGCTGATCGCCTTCAACTCCGAGCCTCTGCTGCTCGGCGGCACCAAGTGGATCGTGATCCTCGCGCACACGGTGCTGGTGCTGGCGTTCGCGTTCAGCTCCGTCTCCGCCGCGCTGGACCGGCTCGACCCGGCCTACCGTCAGGCCGCGGAGTCGCTGGGCGCCGGTCCGGCGAGGGTACTGGCGCGGGTGACGCTGCCGCTGCTGCTGCCCGCCCTCGGCGCCGCCGCCGGCTTGTCCATCGCACTGTCGATGGGCGAACTCGGCGCCACGGTCATGGTGTACCCGGCGACATGGAAGACGTTGCCAGTGACCATCTTCGGCCTCAGCGACCGTGGACAGGTGTTCCAGGCCGCCGCCGACACCACCCTCCTGCTCGCCGTCACCCTCGTCGCGCTGCTGGTCGTCGGCCGCATCCGCAGGCGCTGACCCCGTCATGCGCGCGAGCGCATACCGTGAGGGCCATGCGGATCGGGATCCTGGCGTACGACAACTGCTTCGCGACCGAGGTGTTCGCCGTCTCCGACGTCCTCCGGATCGCGAACCGGGTCGCCCGGGACAACGGAACCGCCCGCACCGACCTGTTCCGGACATCGGTGGTCGCCGCGGAGGACGGTCCGGTGTCCGCGGCGGGCGGGTTCACCATCGGGGCGAACCGGTGGCACCACCGATTCGATCTGCTCGTCGTGCCGGGATTCGACGTGTCCCCCACCGCGGACATGACCGTCCGGCTCGCCGGCCGGACCCGCGAGATCGACTTCCTCCGCGACGCGGGGCGACGCCGCACCCGGATAGCCTCGGTGTGCGTCGGTGCCTTCCTGCTCGGCGAGGCCGGCCTGCTGGACGAGCGGCGGTCGACGACCTCGTGGCTGTTCGCGTCGCAGCTCGCCAGGCGGTATCCGCGGTCCACGGTGTGTGCGGAGTCGCTGGTGGTGGCCGACGGACACGTCACGACGACCGCCGCGTTCAGCGCGTCACTCGACCTCGCGACCGCCATCGTTCGCGACCACCTCGGCGCCGGTGTCGCGCGGGCAACCGCACGCATCACCCTCGTGCCGGAGAACCGCACCAGCCAGGCGCCGTACGTCGTCGAGTCGATGGTTGCGACCGCGACCGGGCCGTTCGCGGCGGCGGTCGAGCGCTGGCTGGTCGACCGCCTCGCCGAGCCGTACAGCCTGTCCCGACTGGCAGACGCGTTCCACGTCAGCACCCGGACGCTGTTGCGCCGCTATGCCGACGAGGCCGCGCGGTCGCCGCTGTCCTACCTGCGGGAGGCCCGGATCGGCGCCGCCAAGCGCCTCCTCGCCGAGACCGATCTGACGCTGGCGACGATCGCCCACCGGGTCGGGTACCGGGACCCGGGCACCCTGCGGCGACTGTTCGCGGATCAGGTGGGCATCGGCACGGCCGAGTACCGCAGGCAGTTTCGGGCGCGCGACACCGACCGATAGGTGGCGGGATCGCCCGTGAACGTGGCGGTATCGCCCCTCGCCGTCGCCCGCATTCGGGGAGAGGATCGACCCGCTCGCGCCGTGCACACCGATCCACAGTCAGGAGTCCCACCGATGCCGACCCGTGTGATGACCGAGGACGATCCGCTCGAGGACTTCGACCGGCGCAGCGTCACCTTCGACTCGGACACCAAGGTCGTCCTGGTGTCCGGTGCGGGTCCGGCCGTCGTCGTGATGCCGGAGATGCCCGGAATCAGCCCCCACGTCGCACGTTTCGCGCGCTGGGTGCGCGACGCCGGATTCACCGTGTACCTGCCGTCCCTGTTCGGTCGCGACGGCGCGGTGCCCACCGTCGAGGAGGGCACCGCCGTCATGCAGCGGGCGTGCGTGAGCGCCGAGTTCCGCGCCTTCGGCGCGAACCGCACCAGTCCGGTGACCCAGTGGCTCCGCGCCCTCGCGCGTTCCGCGCACGGGGAGTGCGGCGGCCCCGGTGTGGGCGCGGTCGGCATGTGCTTCACGGGCAACTTCGCGCTCACCATGGTGCTCGAGGAGTCGGTCCTCGCACCCGTCCTCTGTCAGCCGTCGCTGCCGCTCGACGACCCCGCCGGTCTGGAGATTGCGCCGGACGACCTCCGGGCCGTCGCCGACCGCCTCGACCGGGCGGACCTGACGGTCCTGGCGTACCGCTTCGCCGGCGACACGTGGTGCCGGGCCCGGCGATTCGCCGCGTACACCGAGGCGCTCGGCGACCGGTTCGTCGGAAGGGTGCTGCCGGACAGCGCCGCCGACCTCACCCCCGCGCCGTTCTTCGCGGAGGTGGTCGCGAGCCCCCACAGTGTTGTGACCGCCCACCTGATCGACGCCGCCGGCTCGCCCACGATCGCCGCGCGCGACGAGATCCTGGCCTTCTTCGCCGAGCGGCTCGCCCGGTGACCGACCGCGACGGGAACTACGTGCTGATCGTCCACGAGGTCGCCGACTACGCCGCCTGGAAGGCGGTGTTCGACGACGCCGCCCCGATCCGCAGGGCGGCCGGGGAGATCTACTACCACCTGCTCAGGCTGGCACTCGACGCCAACGAGGTCGTCCACTTCTCGAGGTGGTCGTCGCTGACCGACGCGAGGCGATTCTTCGAGTCCCCCGAGCTGGTTCGGATCCGGGAGGAGGCAGGAGTGAAGGCGCCCACGTTCCGGTACCTGGAGAGCCTGGAGGACGGGCTGCTGTGAGCGGCGCGTCGAACGTACGGGTGCCGTAGCGACGAACGGGGGTCCTGGTCGACATCCGAGCGGAATGCCGACCAGGAACCCCCGTTTCGACGGGTGGTGCCTCAGCCCTTGCGCAGGATGTACCGCTGCACCTTCCCGCTGGGCGTCTTGGGCAGCGACGGCACGAAGTGCACGGTCCGCGGGTACGCGTGCGCGGCGAACTTCTTCTTCACCAGCGTCTGCAGATCCGCCTCGAGCGCATTGGTGCCCTCGACGCCGTCGCGGAGCACGACGAAAGCCTCGAGCACCTCGCCGCGCAGCTCGTCCGGCATGCCGACGACCGCGGCCTCGACGACGTGCTCGTGCATCACCAGCACCGACTCGACGTCGAACGGACCGATCCGGTAGCCGGCCATGATGATCACGTCGTCGTCGCGCGAGGAGAAGAAGAAGTGCCCGTCCTCGTCGGTGCTGCCCGCATCGCCGGTGAGGTACCAGCGGCCGTCCGCGCTGAACCGCTGACTGGTCTTCTCGGGTGCGTCGACGTAGCCGGTAAACCACATCATCGGGCTGGCCGCCGTGTCGATCGCGACCCGGCCGGCGGTGCGCGGCGGCGCGACCTCGTCCGCGTCGTCGAGCAGCACCGCGCAGGACCATCCCGGGAGCGGCCGGCCCATCGACCCGGCCGGAACCTCCTCACGCAGCCCGTCCGCCCAGGCGTTGACGACGAACATGCCGTGCTCGGTCTGCCCGTAGTGGTCCCGGACCTCGCAACCGAGCGCGGACCGCGACCACGCCACCACGTCCGGGGTCAGCGGCTCACCGGCCGACGACGCGCGGCGCAGCGACAGCCCGTCCGGCACCGGACTCGGGTCCGCGCGCAGGCTGCGGTACACGGTCGGGGCGGCCGCGAAATTGGTGACACCGAACTTCTCGATGATCTGCCAGGTCAGGGGGGCCGAGAAGCCCGAGTGCAGCAGCAGGCTGCGGATGCCGGCCGCCATCGGTCCGAGCAGCGCGTAGTACAGCCCGTACGCCCAGCCGGGATCGGCCGCGTTCCAGAACACGTCGTCCTCGCGAACGTCGAGCCCGAACTCCATGTACCCGTGGAACGAGGCGAGCGCCCGCACCGGCACCGGCACACCCTTCGGGGTTCCGGTGGTGCCGCTGGTGAACAGCTGGACCAAGGGAGCATCGCCGCCGACGGCAACCGCCGCACCCTCGGGGTCGTCCGCCTCGTGCGCGGCGAGCAGGTCGCCGAAGCGCAGCTGGCCGTCCGACTCCGGCTCCCCCGCCGCGACGATCACGCGCCACGACGCGTCGGCCGGAATGTCCTCGCCGGGCGCGAGCTTGGCGAGCTGGTTCCGGTCCGAGACCACCACCTTCGCGCCACTGGCCCCGAGCCGGAACGCGATGGCGGGGCTCGCGAACGCAGTGAACAGCGGGACGTGCACCGCGCCGCGCCGCCAGATGCCGAGCAGCGCGACGACCAACTCCGCCGACTTGCCCATCAGGGTCGCCACGCAGTCACCGGGCTCGACCCCGAGGTCGGCCAGGGCCGCGGCGAACTTCGTGGACTCGCCGCGCAGCTCGCCGTAGGTGAGGTCGCGTGCCGACAGGTCGGACTCGATCACGGTGAATGCGACATCGGTCGCGGGGTGCCGGTCGCACAGCAGGTCGGCCGCGCAGGCCTGAGGTGTGTCGTACTGTCCCAGCAGCTCGTGCACCCGCACGTCGGTGTCGATTGCCATGAGGCTCCTTCCAGCGCAGATCCGGCCGTCGCCGGATTCTTCATAGCCCTTATGATCTAGCTCACACGACCGTTCCACCACCCCCGGAAAGGGGTAGCCGGATGATCTCCCGAACCCCTCCCCTGCTGCGCCCCCGCGACGGCGACGCCCTGCGTGCCGAGCTCCGCCAGGCCGCCGCCCTGGCGAACGTCCCGGTGCTCTTCGGGGGTGAGGTGCACGACGGCACCCTGCACCTCACCGAGTTCCTCGGGACCCGCACGAACGGGCTCCGCGGCCTCGCCATCCCGCCCGCCTCCGGGCTCGGCGGCCGCGTGGTCCACCAGCTCCGGCCGGCCTCGGTCCCCGACTACAGCAATTCCCTGTCCATCACCCACCACTACGACCGCCCGGTGCTCGGCGAGGGCATCCGCTCGGTGCTGGCGGTGCCGGTGGTCGTGGCCGGGGTCTCCCGGGCGGTCCTCTACGCCGCGGTCCGCGAGCGCACCCCGATCGGCGACCGCACCGCCGAGGCGATCGTCGCGTCCGGGCGCAGGCTCGCGACGGAGATCGCGGTGCGCGACGAGGTGGACCGCCGCCTGCAGATGCTCGGCGCGCTCGATGCCACCCGCGGCGCCGCCCCGGCCGCCGTGTCGGAGGGCATCCGCGACGCGCACGCCGAGCTGCGGGGGCTGGCGCAGTCGGTGCCGGACAGGCAGCTCGGTTCTCGGCTACGGGCCGTCGCCGAGAGGCTGGCGGGCCTCGTCGGCGACGGCGAGGGTGCCGCCGCGTCGGATGTCGGACTGTCGCCGCGCGAACTCGACGTCCTGGCGCACATCGCCCTCGGCTGCACGAACAGCGAAGTCGCCCATCGCCTCTCGCTGAAGCCGGAGACGGTCAAGAGCTATCTGCGCAACGCGATGGGAAAGCTGGACGCGCACTCGCGGCACGAGGCCGTGGTCGCGGCGCGCCGGCTCGGCCTGCTTCCGTAGCCCAGAAAGTTAGAACAGGTTCTAGGATTCCCTGGCATACTCCGAGAATCCGTCGTCCCCGATCCCGGGAGTGCCATGTCCGTGCAACCGACCGCCGCCGACCTGCTCGCGTTGGCCCACGCCTCCCCCGCCGCCGTGGCCGTCCACGACAGGCAGGCCTGGCTGGACCTGTTCGCCCGCCGCCACGTCGTCGAGGACCCGGTCGGCGGACGGCCCGTGCTCGGCGGCCTCTACGACAGGCGCAGCGGCAGACGCGGCGGCGAACCCCTCGCCCGGTTCTGGGACACCTTCATCGGCCCCAACGACATTCGCTTCCACGTCGAACGCGACGACATCGTCAGCGGACTCGACGTCGTGCGCGACGTGACCATCGAGACCCGGCTCGGCGGCGGCGTCACCGCGCGCGCCCCGATGCACCTGCTCTACGAGACCACCCTCGACGACGGGGAGCCGCGAATCCGCCGGATCGCCGCGCACTGGGAGGTCGCGCCGATGTTCGCTCAGGTCGCTGGGATCGACCCCGCGAAACTGAAGGTCGGGATGGGGATGGGCGCCCGGATGCTGCGCCTGCAGGGCCTCGGCGGGACGCTGGCGTTCGGCGCCGCGGTCCGCAGCGTCGGCAAGGCGGGCAAGCAGGTCGTGGAACGGCTGGTCGAGTCCGCGCAGCGCGGCGACGAGCGTTCGCTGCGACTGCTCGGCGGCGCGAAGGTCACCGACCTGACCAAGCTGATCGCCGCCGGCGACACCGTCACCGCGTCCTGCACCGTGGACGGCAACCCCGCCGTGCTCTTCGCCTACCTCAACCGCAAGAACCACACGATCACCGAGTGCCGGGTGTACACGAACACCTGACGGGCAGCCGAGGCCCGGCGCGAGCCGACGTCCGGCGTCACCCCGGGCACGGCGTTCCGCCGCTCAGTACCCGTCGGGCAGCGCGTCGAACATGTCCTTGGTGACGGCGACCGCGTTGTCGGAACTGCCGCCCCGCACCACCAGGGTCGCGAACGCGATATCGCCGCGGTACCCGACGAACCACGCGTGCGAGCCGCCGTCGACCTCGGCCTCCCCGGTCTTGCCGTACACCTCGCCCTCGCCGGCGATCCGGGTGGCGGTGCCGCTGGTGACCACCTCCCGCATCATCCCCCGCAGCCCGTCGACCATCGCCGGGGTGATCGGCGGGTGCGCGCCGTCGATCTTCGTCTCCTCCCCCATGATCAACTGCGGGACCGGCGTGGACCCGTGCGCGACGGTGGCCGCGGCCAGTGCCATCCCGAACGTGCTCACCACCACCTTGCCCTGACCGAAGCCGTCCTCGGTGCGCTGCACGAGGTCCGAGGCGGGGGGCACCGATCCGGACTCGGTCGGCAGCCCGGGCACCGTGTAGTCGGGGCCGATGCCGTAGCGCGCGGCCGCGACCGTCAGCGTGTCGGACTTCATCTCGCTGGCCAGCTTCGCGAACGTGGTGTTGCACGAGCGCGCGAAGGCGGTGCTCATCGAGACGGTGCCCAACGCGAATTCGTTGTAGTTCGGGACCGACCGCTCCCCGATCTCGATCCGGCCCGGACAGCCGACCATGCTGTCCGGCTTCGCGAGCCCGTTGTCGATGGCGGCACCGGCGGTGATGATCTTGAACGTCGAGCCGGGCGGGTACAGGCCCATCGAGGCGACCGGACCGTCGCGGTCGGCGGCCTTGTTCTGCGCGACCGCGAGGATCGCGCCGGTCGACGGCTGGATCACCACCATCATCGCCTGCTCGCTGCGGGGGTTGACCGCGTTCTGCGCGGCGGCCTGGACGTTGCGGTCCAGGCTCACCGAGAACGACGGCGCCGGTTGAGGTTTGGTGTCGGTGAGCACGTCGGTGTCGATGCCGTTCTGGTTGACCGTGACCACGCTCCAGCCGGCCTTGCCGTCGACCTCGTCGATCACCCGCTTCTTGACCTGACTGATCAGGTCGGGCGCGAAGCCGCGGTCGGTGGGCACCAGGTCGGCCTCCTCGGTCACCGACACCCCGGGCAGAGCCTGCAGCGTCGCCGCGACGGACGCGTAGTCGTCCTGACTCAACGTCGCCACCGGATAGTCACCCTTCGCGGTGGAGGCCGACTCCGCGATCGACTGTGCGGTCAGCGACTTGTCGAACGGGGCGAGCGTCGTCGCCAGCGTGGACGCCACCGATCCCAGGTTCCCGGCCTCCTTGGCGTTCAACTTGATTCGTTCGACCGTGCCGGGAACCAGGACGTCCGTGCCCGACCGCTCGTTGACCCGGGCCCGCGGCGCGGGCGTCGCGCGCAGCGACATCGTCTGTGTCTCACCGAGCTTGGGGTGCAGGTCGGTCGAGCTCCAGCGCACCGCCCAGTCTCCGTTGCGCCGGCCCATCTGCAGATCGCCCGAGTACGTCCACACCCGATCCTTGGGCAGGTGCCACTCGTACGTGTAGCCGACGGTGGCGGTGTCTCCGTTGACCCGCACCGACCCCAGCGTCGTGGTCAACGACTCCGCCTGCAGTTTCGTCCAGGCCGACTCCAGCGCGGACTTCGCCGCGTCGGGCCGGTCGGACAACGCGGCCGCCTTCGCGGTGTCACGGTCGGCCAATGCGGAGAAGAACTGCTGCGCAGCCGGTTCCGGACCGTCCGGCTTGGGCGTGCAGGCCCCGACGCCGGCAGCGAGGGCCGCCGTCACGACGACAGCGAGGGACGTGGAGGCGCGGCGGGAGACTCGGGAGATCATCGGTGCCCATCCTAGGGGCGCACCGGCAACGGCCGGGGCAGGCGCCTCGCGAACTGTGAGTGATTTTCACCCTGCCCGGGGTACCGATCGCGCCCGGGCGGCGCAGCCGCTCAGTCCAGGAGGACCGTGGCGAAGGTCGCCACCTGCGTGAACCCGATCCGGTCGTAGGTCCGCCGTGCGGGCCGGTTGAAGCTGTTGACGTACAGGCTCGCCGTCCGCCCGCCGGCGAGTACCGCCGACGCGACGGCCGCGGTTCCGGCCGCACCGATCCCCTGACACCGGTATCGCGGGTTCACCCACACACCCTGGATCTGTCCGACCTGCCGCGAGGCCGACCCGATCTCCGCCTTGAACACCACCTCGCCGTCCTCGAACCGGGCGAAGGCGCGGTTCGAGGCGATCAGCCCGGCCACCCGGCGCCGGTAGCCGCGGCCGCCGTCGTTCGCACGGGGGTCGACGCCGACCTCCTCGATGAACATCGCGATCGCCGCGACCAGGTAGGTGTCGAGTTCGTCCATCCGGACCAGCCGCACCGACGGATCGGGTGCGATGGTCGGCTGCGCGGCGAGGGCCATCAGCGGCTGGTCCGCGCGCACCTCGCGCGCCGGACCCCAGTCCGACTCGAGCATCTCCCACAGCGGCAGTGCCAGCTCCGCGCGACCGACCAGCGACGAACACATCCGCGGGACCCGACAGGCCCGGTCGGCGAAGGCACGCAGATCGCTCAGGCTCCCGCGCAGCGGCACCATGTTCGCGCCGGAGAAGCACAACGACTCGTCCGGTCCGCCGCGACTCCACAGCTCACCGTTGATCGACCGCGGCTCGACGCCCAGATCCTGGACGCGTGCGGCCACCATGCAGGAGGCGACGGGGTCGGCGTCGAGCACCCGAAGCACATCGGCACGGTCGCGTGAGCCGAGCTGCCGGGCGCCGAGCAGTTTGAGCACCGAGTCACCCCCGGGTGCGGTCGGAAGGAAGTGGACGTGAGATCCACATTACGGGGCCGAGTCAGCTGACGGTGACGACCGGTGTCCCCGAGTCGGAATCGTCACCAATCTCCTCGGCGATCCGCATCGCCTCCTCGATCAGCGTCTCCACGATCTGCGCCTCCGGCACGGTCTTGATGACCTTGCCCTTGACGAAGATCTGGCCCTTGCCGTTGCCGGACGCCACACCGAGGTCGGCCTCGCGAGCCTCGCCGGGACCGTTGACGACACAGCCCATCACGGCGACGCGGAGCGGGATCTCCATGCCCTCGAGGCCCGCGGTGACCTGTTCGGCGAGCGTGTACACGTCCACCTGGGCCCGCCCGCAGGACGGACAGGACACGATCTCGAGCTTGCGCGGGCGCAGGTTCAGCGACTGCAGGATCTGCGTGCCGACCTTGATCTCCTCGGCGGGCGGCGCGGAGAGCGAGACCCGGATGGTGTCGCCGATGCCCTCCGAGAGCAGCGCGCCGAACGCGACGGCGGACTTGATGGTGCCCTGGAACGCCGGGCCCGCCTCGGTCACGCCGAGGTGCAGCGGGTAGTCGCACTGCGCGGCCAGCTGCCGGTACGCCTCGACCATGATCACCGGGTCGTTGTGCTTGACCGAGATCTTGATGTCGCCGAAGCCGTGCTCCTCGAACAGGCTCGCCTCCCACAGCGCCGACTCGACCAGCGCCTCCGGGGTGGCCTTGCCGTACTTCTGCATCAGCCGCGGGTCCAGCGAACCGGCGTTGACACCGATCCGGATCGGAATGCCCGCGTCGCCGGCCGCCTTGGCCACCTCCGCCACCCGGCCGTCGAACTCCTTGATGTTGCCGGGGTTCACCCGTACCGCCGCGCAGCCCGCGTCGATCGCCGCGAAGATGTAGCGCGGCTGGAAGTGGATGTCGGCGATGACCGGGATCTGGCTCTTCTTCGCGATCGTCGCGAGCGCGTCGGCGTCCTCCTGACGCGGACACGCGACGCGGACGATGTCGCAGCCGGACGCGGTGAGCTCGGCGATCTGCTGCAGCGTCGCGTTGACGTCGTGGGTCTTGGTGGTGCACATCGACTGCACCGACACCGGCGACTCGCTGCCGACCCCGACGTTGCCGACCATCAGCTGCCGGGTCTTGCGCCGGGGTGCGAGCACGGCGGCCGGGCCGGCGGGCATGCCCAGTCCAACGGAGCTAGTCACGGAAGTGCCTTCTTTCGGGGTTGCGGTATGCCAAAAGTCTAGCGTCGCTAGAAAATCTTGATCGGATTGACGATGTCCGCGGTCAGCGTCAGCAGCATGTACGCCCCGCCGATCACGATCACCACGTAGGTCAGCGGCATCAGCTTCGCGTAGTCGACCGGGGCGCCCACCGGCAGGCCGCGGCGGCCGCGGATCACGTTGCGGATCTTCTCGTAGAGCGCCACGGCCATGTGTCCGCCGTCGAGCGGCAGCAGCGGCAGCAGGTTGAAGATGCCGAGGAAGAAGTTCAGCGTCGCCAGCAGGAGGATGAACGTCTCCCAGTTGCTGTGCTCGGCCGCCTGGCCGCCGATCACCGAGGCGCCGACCACGCTGACGGGGGTGTCGAGTCCGCGCTCACCGCCGGTGACGGAGTGCCACAGGTCGACGACCTTGCCGGGCATCTGGACCAGGCCCTGCACGCTGCGACCGAAGATGTCGCCGGTGAACGAGAACGTCGCGGGCACCGCGCCCAGCGCCGAGTACTGGACCAGGGCGGGCGGGGCCGCGATGCCGATGGCGCCGACGTCCTTGGAGACCGGGGGCAGCGACTCGCTGTCGGTGTTGGCCGGGTTGTTCACGTACCGCTGGGCCTGCGTCACCTGCACCGGGATCACCAGCCGCTGGCCGTCCCGCTCGACGGTGTACTCGGCGGTGCCGGTCAGCGGCTGCGTCGCCTTCACCACGTCCGAGAAGGTGTCGGTGCTCTTGCCGTTCACCGCGACGATGACGTCGCCCTCCCGGATACCCGCCGTCTGCGCCGGTCCAGCGCCGGTGCACGCCGCCAAGGCGTAGTCCGGTCCCGCACTCTGCGAGGGCGCGACGCAGACGAGGCCGTTGACGACCGCGCGCGTCTCGGGGTTCGGCAGACCCCAGCCCATCGCGAGCACGAACACCAGCACGATGCCGAGCACGAAGTTCATCACGATGCCGCCGGACATCACGACGAGGCGCTTCCACGTCTTCTGCTTGTACATCGCCCGGTCGACCTCGTCCGGCGCGAGCTCGTCGTGCTGGGTCATGCCCGCGATGTCGCAGAACCCGCCCGCCGGAATGGCTTTGAGGCCGTACTCGGTCTCGCCGCGACGGAACGAGAAGATCTTCGGGCCGAAACCGATGTAGTAGCGGCGGACCTTCATGCCCAGCGCGCGGGCGGTCCACATGTGGCCGGCCTCGTGCAGGGCGATCGAGACGGTGATGCCGAGTGCGAACAGGATCACGCCGAAGATCAACATGGTCGCTCTAGCCCTTCCGCTCGACGAGTTCGTGTGCCCGTGCCCGCGCCCAGCCGTCGGCGGCGAGCACGTCGTCCACGGTAGCCGGTGGCGCCGACCACTGATCGCCACCCACGAGGACCTTCTCGACCGTCCGGACGATGGACGGGAAGCTTGCGACCCCGTCGAGGAAGTACTGCGCGGCGACCTCGTTGGCGGCGTTGTACACCGCGGTCATGCAGCCGCCCGCCGTCCCCGCGGCGCGGGCCAGGTCCACGGCCGGGAAGACGGCGTTGTCGAGGGGCTCGAACGTCCACGTCGCGGCGGTGGAGAAGTCGCAGGCGGCGGCCGCGCCGGGCACCCGGTCCGGCCAGCCGAGCGCGAGGGCGATCGGCAGCCGCATGTCGGGCGGACTGGCCTGGGCGAGGGTGGAGCCGTCGGTGAAGGTGGCCATCGAGTGCACGATCGACTGCGGATGCACGGTCACGTCGATCCGGTCGTAGTCGATGCCGAAGAGCAGATGGGTCTCGATCAGCTCGAGCCCCTTGTTGACCAGGGTCGCCGAGTTGAGGGTGTTCATCGGGCCCATCGACCAGGTCGGGTGGGCGCCCGCCTGCTCGGGGGTGACGGACTCGAGCGCGGCGGCGGTCCAGCCGCGGAACGGGCCGCCCGACGCGGTGAGCACCAGCCGGTCCACCTCCTCGGCGCGCCCGCCGCGCAGGCACTGCGCCAGCGCCGAATGCTCGGAGTCGACCGGCACGATCTGGCCGGGGGCGGCCGCCGCGGTCACCAGCGGGCCGCCCGCGACCAGCGACTCCTTGTTCGCCAGCGCCAACCGGGCGCCGGACTCGAGCGCGGCCAGGGTCGGGGCGAGACCGAGCGAGCCGACCAGCGCGTTGAGCACCACGTCGGCCTCGGTGGTGCGGACCAGTTCGGTGACCGCGTCGGGCCCGGACAGGACACCGGGAATCTCCAGCCGGGCCGCGGCAGCCGGGTCGGCGACGGCGACGTTCGTGACGCCGGTGGCGCGGAGCTGCTCGGCCAGCAGGTCGAGGTTGCCGCCGCCGGCCGCGAGTCCGACGACGGTGAACTTGTCGGGGTTGGCGGCGATGACCTCGAGGGCCTGGGTGCCGATCGAGCCGGTGCTGCCGAGGAGGAGGACGCGCGTCGGCGCCGAAGAGGATGTGTCGACCACGCATCCATTGTTCCCGATGGCACCTGAGAGCAGCCTGACAGGACTCCCGAGGCGGCGATCAGGTGAACGCGCCCGCATTGGCGGCGGCCCACTCGGCGAACGTCGTCCCGCCGCGCCCGGTCACTGCGGCGACCGTGTCGGTCGCCGGCTGCGGGGCGCCGACCAGCGACGCGACCGCGGTGTCGATGTAGAAGCGAGCGTTCGCCCCCATGACGGGCTCGAGGATCTCGACGGCCTCCCCCGCGCTCACCCGGACGAACTCCACGGGCCTACCGAGCACCGCACCGATGGCGGGCAGGTGGTCGACGACCAGCCGTCCGATGCTTCCGGTCGCGCCCGTCACCAGGATCGTCATGTAGTACACCGTTCGGTTCCGGCGCCCCCGCCGCCAGGCTGACAGGATGGCGGCCGTGGACCTCGCCTCGGCGCACGCCGCCTCGCCGACCTACCCGGAGGTCGGCGCGACTCGTGGACCGCTGCCGGCCGGCTACCACCACGTGCACGCGAGCGCGGAGATCGGGCGCGGCGCCGACGACTTCGAACGGGCCACACGCACACTGCTCGGCTGGGACATGCACCGGAGTGCGGGAGTGCGCGTCGAGTCGACCGACGAGACCGCCGTCACGGGCGCGACGGTGATCCTGCGCGTGGGTCCCGCGTGGTGCGCGGTCGCCGCGCCGTGCCGGGTGGTGTACGTCGTCGACGAGCCGCACCGCCGCGGGTTCGCGTACGGCACCCTGCCCGGTCACCCCGAGCGCGGCGAGGAACGCTTCGTCGTCGAGCACGACCCGCACACCGGACGGGTCGAGGTGGTCGTCGACGCCTTCTCCACCGCCGGCACGCGGCTGACCCGGCTGGGCGGTCCGGTCAATCGGGCGGTGCAACGCGTGATCACCCGCCGGTACCTCGACGCGTTTCGCAGGCCGCCGCGCACCCGCCGACCCAGCTAGGTACGACGCCCGGTCGTATGCCACGATATGCAGACCAAAGCACACCCGCACGAGCAGGAGGATCGACCGTGGCCACCGAGCTGGACCCCAGCGTCAACGAGCCCCTCGTCGCCGCACACGTCGACACCGCAGAAGTTCCGTCCGCCGCCTGGGGCTGGAGTGGCGAGGCGCCGCGACTGTTCCGTTTCCTCGGCTGGTTCTTCGCCGCGTTCCTGCTCGTCTACACGATCGGCAACCACGAGGGCAAGGTCGAGGACCTCTGGCTGGTCGGCCTCTCCTCGTTCATGATTTTCATGCTGGTGCGCGACATCATCCGTCGCCGCAAGCCGCGGTAGACACCCACACGCACGACAGCGGCCGCGCCGCTCCCTCGGGAGCCGCGCGGCCGCAGTCGTTTCGGGAGCCGCACACTCCGCGGCCGCGGCGGCTGATTCCGCGCAGCCGACACACAGAATGTGCGAGAAATCCGGCGCTGTCAGCCCTCCGCCGCCAGCTGTCCGCAGGCCGCGGCGATCTCCTGGCCGCGGGTGTCGCGGACCGTGCACGACACGCCCTGCGCGATGACGCGGCGGACGAACTCGCGCTCGACGTCCTTCGGCGCGGCGTCCCACTCGCTGCCCGGGGTCGGGTTCAGCGGGATCAGGTTCACGTGCACCAGCGAGCCCAGCGCCTTGTGCAGCTTCTTGCCGAGCATGTCCGCCCGCCACGGCTGGTCGTTGACGTCCTTGATCAGCGCGTACTCGATCGACACCCGGCGACCGGTCTTGTCGGCGTAGTACCGCGCGGCCTCGAGCACCTCGGCGACCGACCACCGGTTGTTGACCGGGACCAGGGTGTCGCGCAGTTCGTCGTCGGGGGTGTGCAGCGACACCGCGAGCGTGACGGACAGTCCCTCGTCGGCCAGCTTGCGGATCGCGGGCGCGAGGCCGACGGTCGAGACGGTGACCGAACGCTGCGACAGGCCCAGGCCCTCGGGCGCGGGAGAGGTGATCCGGCGCACCGCCGCGACCACCCGCTTGTAGTTCGCCAGCGGCTCGCCCATGCCCATGAACACCACGTTCGACAGCCGGCCCTCGCCGCCCGCGACCTCGCCGTCGCGCATCGCGGCGGCCGCCGCGCGGACCTGGTCGACGATCTCGGCAGTCGACAGGTTCCGGGTCAGGCCGGCCTGACCGGTGGCGCAGAACGGGCACGCCATGCCGCAGCCGGCCTGGCTCGAGATGCACAGCGTCGCGCGGTCCGGGTAGCGCATCAGCACGCTCTCGAGCAGCGTGCCGTCGTTCGCCTTCCACAGCGTCTTGCGGGTGGTGCCGTCGTCGCACGCCACATGCTTGACCGGGGTGAGCAGCGTCGGGAACAGCGCCTCCCCGACCTTCTCGCGCACCGACGCGGGCAGGTCCGTCATCTTGCCCGCGTCCGCCTCGAGCCGGCCGTAATACTGTCTGGCCAGCTGATCGGCCCGGAAACCGGGCAGACCGAGTTCCTGGACGGCCGCGCGCCTGCCCTCGGAGTCGAGGTCGGCGAGGTGCGTCGGCGGCATGCCGCGACGCGGGGCGTTGAAGACGAGCGGGACTGAAACGGCCATAGTGTCCCCCAGTGTCCCATCGAAGTGCCGCGACGGGCGAATGTGAGCGCGCAATCACACCCGTCGCACGTGCCGATCGCGCCACGGGCACCCCGAGGTTGTGCGGCCGCGCACATTACTTACGCAAACTAGCTCGGCGTGACCGGCGAGAGGACGATGAAGGCGTCGTCCCGATCACCGGAGGAGTTGCTGTGACCATTCACGCGGAGCGTCGAGGGGTAGCCGCCCCACCCGATCTCGCCCGGTCCTGGCTGCTGGTTCCCGCCACCAAGCCCGAGGGCTTCACGCCGCTCGCGGAATCCGGGGTGGACGCGGTGATCCTCGACCTCGAGGACGCGGTGTCTCCGCCCGCCAAACCCGCCGCGCGCGCCCGCGTGGTCGACTGGCTCGGCAGCGGCGGCAGTGCCTGGGTCCGCATCAACGACGCCACCACGCCGTACTGGGCCGACGACCTCGCCGCGCTCGCGGCCGCGCCGGGCCTGGCCGGGGTGATGCTGGCCAAGACCGAGAGCGGCAGCCAGGTCGACGCGACCGCGGACCGGCTGCCCGAGGGAACGCCCATCCTCGCGCTGATCGAGTCGGCGGCGGGCCTGGAGTCCGCACCCGAGATCGCCAAGGCCGACGGGGTGTTCCGCCTCGCGTTCGGCAGCGGCGACTTCCGCCGCGACACCGGGATGAGCGACGACCCGATGGCCATGGCGTACCCGCGAGCCCGGCTCGTCGTCGCCAGCCGCGCCGCCCGGCTCCCCGGCCCGATCGACGGCCCGACGCTCAGCACGAACGAGACCGTCCTGCAGCGCGATTCGGCCCTGACCGCGTCGATGGGGCTGACCGGCAAGCTCTGCATGCACCCCGACCAGGCGGGCGCGGTCAATCGGGCGCTGAGCCCGAGCCCGGACGACGTCGCCTGGGCACGGGACGTGATCGCCGAGCTCGGCGAGGACGGCGAACGGGTCCGCGACGGAAGCGACCTGCCGCGCCTGGCCAAGGCGAAGAGGGTTGCGGAACTGGCCAGGTCGTTCGGCCTGGACTAGGCCACGGCACCGCCCTCCCGCACGCGGAGAGGCGCACCCGAGCCGACGTGGGATCCGACGCGGCCGCCGAGGAGTCGGTGGTTCACGCGACGATCTGCCAGGCGATGCGCGAGCTCTCCCGGCCGACGGCGTCCGGCTGGCCAGGTCTCAGTACAGCAGCCCGGCGGGCGCACGCCTGGTGTGGATCCGGTAGCCGACCTCCAGCGCGAGCCCCGGGGTCTGCTCGTAGGCGCGCTGGGCGATCTTGCCGCTGAACTCGATGCCGAGCACGGCGCGCAGGTCCTGCCGGCTGTCGAACTGCCACCGGGTCCGCACCCGCGAGAGCTCGAATCCCTGGGCGGCGAAGAACGCCTCCACGGCCGCCGGGTCGTAGTGCGGCAGATCGGCGCGCATCCATGCGCCGTACCCGCCGACCGTGGCGTCGAGGTCGACGACCGCGAGCACTCCGCCGGGGCGCAGTACCCGCATCGCTTCGAGGATTCCCGGCCCGCAACCGGGCCCGAAGAAGTACGCAGTGCGCGCGTGCACCAGGTCGACGCTGTCGTCGGGGAGCGGGATCCGCTCGGCCGATCCGGCGAGTACCTCGACCGCCGACCCGGTCGCCCGCATCCGGTCACGGGCCCGCGTGACGAGCGGCGGGTGCGGTTCGACGCCCGTGACGCTGCGGGCGTCGCGTGCGAACAGGGGCAGGTGGAACCCGGTGCCGCAGCCGACGTCGAGCACGTCGCGTCCCGACCAGTCGGCGAGATCGCGCAGGGCGTCGAAGATTGCGCCGTCGACGTCCTGCGCGCGGTTCTCCGCCTCGTATATCTCGGGCCAGTGCCAGATGTTCGGGCTCGGGATCGGCCCGGGGCCACGGCGTTCGCGGGTCATGACCTACAGCAGCGCGGTCAGCACCAGCCAGGTCACGAACGCCGAGGGCAGCAGCGAGTCGAGCCGGTCCATGATGCCGCCGTGACCGGGCAGCAGGGTGCCCATGTCCTTGATCTCGAGGTCGCGTTTGACCTGCGACTCGACCAGGTCCCCGAGTGTCGCGACGACCACCAGCAGGATGCCGAGCGGCACGCCCTTCCACCACGCGGCGTCGAGCAGCAGGGTGACGGTGAGCACCGAGCCGATCACGCAGAACAGCAGCGAACCGGCCAGGCCCTCCCACGACTTCTTCGGACTGATCGCGGGCGCCATCGGATGCTTGCCGAACAGCACCCCTGCCGCGTACCCGCCGACGTCGGAGCAGACCACGCCGATCATCAGGACGAACACCCGGTCGGCGCCCTTGTCCTGCAGCACCATCAGCGTCGCGAACGACGCCAACAGCGGAATCCAGGCCGCGACGAACACGGTGATCGCCACGTCGCGCAGGTAGTTCTGTGGCGTCGCGTCGAGCCCCTGCTCGACCAGCCGCCACACCAGACACACCAGCACCGTGCCCGCGAACCCGGCGAGGACACCGGTCGTGCCGTACGGCCAGCCGAGCCAGATGATGGCCTGACCGCCGAGGATCAGCGGGATCCGCGGTACCAGGATGCCGGACTCGCGCAGGCGCTTGGCGACTTCCCAGGCCGCCACCGCCATCGCGGCCGCGACGATCACGAACCAGAATCGCGACGCGAAGATCAGCGTGACGATGAGCAGAACGCCGAGGCCACCGCCGACCCCGATCGCGGCGGGCAGGTTGCGCCCGGCCTTGGAGGCCGCTGCGGTGGCCGTCGCCGCGGGGGGCGAACCGTCGGGCCCTGAGCCTTCGGCGGGCACCGCCGCTGAGCCTTCGGTAGGCACCGCCTATACCTCCAGCAATTCGGCTTCCTTGTGCTTGACCAACTCGTCGATGTGCGCGACGTACTTGGCCGTGGTCTTGTCGAGCTCCTTCTCCGCCCGTCCGACCTCGTCCTCGCCCGCCTCGCCGTCCTTCTGGATCCGGGACAGCTCGTCCATCGCCTTGCGTCGCACGTTGCGGATCGAGACCTTCGCGTCCTCGCCCTTGCCCTTCGCCTGCTTGACGAACTCGCGCCGGCGCTCCTCGGTGAGCTGGGGCACCGAGATGCGGATGATGCTGCCGTCGTTGCTGGGGTTGAGGCCGAGGTCCGAGTTGCGGATCGCGGTCTCGATCGGTCCGAGCTGAGCGGCCTCGTACGGCTTGATGATCACCATGCGGGCCTCGGGCACGTTGATGCTCGCCAGCTGGGTGATCGGGGTGACCGAGCCGTAGTACTCGATGTGGATCCGGTTGAACATGCCCGGGTTCGCCCGCCCGGTGCGGATGCCGCCGAGGTCCTCCTTGGCCACCGCGACGGCCTTCTCCATCTTCTCCTCGGCGTCGAAGAGAGCTTCATCGATCACGGTGTTCCTCCAGGCTCGGCGGGTGCGGTGTGGTGATTCATGACTTGACGAGCGTTCCAATCTTCTCACCGGCCACCGCGCGCGCGATGTTTCCCTCGGTGAGCAGGTTGAACACCATCATCGGCATCTGGTTGTCCATGCACAGGCTGAACGCCGTTGCGTCGGCAACCTGCAGGCCCTGCTCGATGACCTCGCGGTGGCTGATCTCGGTGTACATGGTCGCTGCTGGGTCCACTCGCGGGTCGGCGCTGTAGACGCCGTCGACGGCCTTCGCCATGAGGACCACCTCGGCGCCGATCTCGAGGGCGCGCTGCGCGGCCGTGGTGTCGGTGGAGAAGTACGGCATGCCCATGCCCGCGCCGAAGATGACGACACGGCCCTTCTCGAGGTGGCGGACGGCGCGCAGCGGCAGGTACGGCTCGGCGACCTGACCCATCGTGATAGCGGTCTGCACGCGGGTGTCGATGCCTTCCTTCTCCAGGAAGTCCTGCAGCGCAAGGCAGTTCATGACGGTGCCGAGCATGCCCATGTAGTCGGAGCGGGCCCGGTCCATACCCCGCTGCTGCAACTCGGCGCCGCGGAAGAAGTTGCCGCCGCCGATCACCACGGCGACCTGAACACCGGTCTCGACGACCTTCGCGATCTGCCGGGCGACCGTCTGCACCACGTCGGGGTCGAGACCGACCTCGCCGCCACCGAACATCTCGCCACCGAGCTTGAGCAGGACGCGCTTGAAGCCCTCACGTCGCGGTGCGGAATCCGTCGGGGCGGGTTCGGTCATGGCTCTCCTCTTCTCCGGCGGGCCGCGGTCGGCGCCTGCGGCCAGCATGAATCGGCCACCTCGGCCTGTTCGGCCACAGATGACCTCTTCATCCTGCCTTATCCGGCCCCGCGAATGGCGGTCGGGGCCGTAGGCTGCGCGCGGCGCGCCACACTGCCGCGTCGCGACGACGGGAGAGACATGATCCTCGACAGGTTCCTCGTGACCGATCAGGTGGCCGTGGTGACCGGCGCGGGCCGAGGAGTGGGCGCGGCGTCCGCGGTCGCGCTGGCCGAGGCCGGGGCCGACGTGCTGATCGCCGCGCGCAGCCAGGACCAGCTCGAGCAGGTCGCGCAGCGGGTGCGGGCGACCGGCAGGCGGGCCCACGTGGTGGCCACGGACCTGTCCGACCTCGACGCCGTCGCCGGACTCGCCGGGACCGCCCGCGAGGTGCTCGGCCGGCTCGACATCGTGGTCAACAACGTCGGCGGCGCGATGCCCACTCCCCTGCTGCAGACGAAGCCGCGTCAGCTCGAGGAGGCCTTCCATTTCAACGTCTCGACCGCGCACGCATTGGTGCGGGCCGCGGTGCCGCACATCCTCGAGACCGCGGGGGCCGGCGCGATCGTCAACGTGTCCTCGGTGGTCGGCCGGGTCGGTGGGCGCGGGTACGCCGCCTACGGGACCGCGAAGGCGGCGGTCGCGCACTACACGCGCCTGGCCGCGGCCGACCTGTCCCCGCGGATCCGGGTCAACTGCGTGTCCCTCGGATCGGTGCTGACCTCGGCGCTCGAGGTGGTCGCGCAGAACGAGACGATCAAGTCCACGATGGAGGACGCGACCCCGCTGCACCGGATCGGGGATCCGGAGGACGCGTCGGCCGCGGTGCTGTACCTGTGCTCGCCCGCGGGGTCGTATCTGACCGGCAAGGTGCTCGAGGTGGACGGCGGCCTGCAGACCCCGAATCTGGACTTCGGCCTGCCCGACCTGTGATGCGGCTCCGCCACCCGGGCGCGATCCGTACCGCGGTCGGGGTGAAGATCGCGCACAGGCAGCGAAGCGGCGAGCGGCCCCGCCACCGGGAAGGTGACGGGGCCGCTCGCGTTGCGACTGCCTGCGACTAGCTGGCGCCGACCTCGAACCGCACGAAGCGGGTGATGGTCACGCCTGCCTCGTCGAGAAGAGCCTTGACGGACTTCTTCGAGTCGGTGACGGAGGACTGCTCGGTGAGCACGACATCCTTGAAGAAGCCGTTGACGCGACCCTCGACGATCTTCGGGAGTGCAGCCTCGGGCTTGCCCTCCTCCTTGGCGGTCTGCTCGGCGACGCGACGCTCGCCGTCGACGATGTCCGCGGGGACCTCGTCGCGGGTGACGTACTTCGCCTTGAGCGCGGCGACCTGCATGGCGGCGCCGCGGGCGGCCTCCGCAGCAGCGTCACCCTCGCCCGTGTACTCGACCAGCACGCCGACGGCGGGCGGCAGGTCGGCACTGCGCTTGTGCAGGTAGGTCGCGACCGGGCCCTCGAAGGCGACGACGCGACGCAGCTCGAGCTTCTCGCCGATCTTGGCGGAGAGCGCTGCGACGAGCTCGTCCACGGTCTGATCGCCGGCCGAAGCGGCCTTGAGCGACTCGAGGTCGGCGGCCTTGGCCGCAGCGGCCGCGGTGACGACCTTGTCCGCGAGCTCCTGGAACTCGGCGTTCTTCGCGACGAAGTCGGTCTCGCAGTTGAGCTCGACCATGACGCCACCCTTGGCCACGACCAGGCCCTCGGCCGTGGTGCGCTCGGCGCGCTTGCCCACGTCCTTGGCGCCCTTGATGCGCAGCAGTTCGACGGCCTTGTCGAAGTCGCCGTCGGTCTCGGCGAGAGCGTTCTTGCAGTCCATCATTCCGGAGCCGGTGAGCTCACGGAGCCGCTTCACGTCAGCGGCGGTGTAGTTCGCCATCGGGGGCGAGCCTCCTCGTAATTGTGGAGCCGGGTATGTCTGTCTGAGCGAAACGGCCCTGACCCAGTCTTTTCGAGATGACGGGTCAGGGCCGGATCGACTAGGCCTGCTTCTCGGCGTCCGCGACGTCCGCGGGAGCCTCGGCGAGCTTCGAATCGGCCTCGGCGACAGCCTCACGGGGAGACTCGGGGCCACCCTCGGTGATGACATCGGCGGCGGGCGCGGCGGAGGAGAGCAGCTCCTGCTCCCACTCGGCGAGCGGCTCGGCGCCGGCCTCGGGCTTCGCGTCGTCCGCGGAACCGCGGCCCGCGCGGGCCTGCAGGCCCTCGGCCACGGCGGAGGCGACGACCTTGGTCAGCAGCGCGGCCGAACGGATCGCGTCGTCGTTGCCCGGGATCGGGTAGTCGACGAGGTCGGGATCGCAGTTGGTGTCCAGGATCGCGATGACCGGGATGTTCAGCTTGCGAGCCTCGGAGACCGCGAGGTGCTCCTTGTTGGTGTCGACGACCCAGATGGCCGACGGAACCTTGCCCATGTCCCGGATACCGCCGAGGGTGCGGTCCAGCTTGGTCATCTCACGCGTGAGCATGAGGATTTCCTTCTTGGTGCGACCCTCGAAGCCACCGGTCTGCTCCATGGCCTCGAGATCCTTGAGGCGCAGCAGACGCTTGTGGACGGTGGTGAAGTTGGTGAGCATGCCGCCGAGCCAGCGCTGGTTCACGTACGGCATGCCGACGCGGGTGGCCTCTTCGGCGATGGACTCCTGCGCCTGCTTCTTGGTGCCGACGAAGAGCACGGTGCCGCCGTGGGCGACGGTCTCCTTGACGAACTCGTACGCCTTGTCGATGTACGTCAGGGTCTGCTGCAGGTCGATGATGTAGATGCCGTTGCGGTCCGTGAGGATGAAACGCTTCATCTTCGGGTTCCAGCGACGGGTCTGATGCCCGAAGTGGGTACCACTGTCGAGCATCTGCTTCATGGTGACGACAGCCATGGCTGTGTACCTCTTTCATTGCCGGTTGACGCAGGCGGTCGGGTGACCCCTGCCCTGGCGTCCGCCAGCCCTCGGACCTGCACGAATGCAGGACCAGCCGAAGGCCGATAGTTCTTGCGCGGACGCGCGAAGTCGGACTGCGCGAACACAGACCGCGTGTCGAGTGTACGGGTTGGAACTGGCAGGTCATAACCGGTGGTCGGACGCCTGTGGATGGCGGTCCGGACCGTCCACAGATCGCGGCGGCGGGGTTCCGTGGCCGCCGCGACTGCCGGAGCGTGGAGGAATGCGACTACCGGCCGTGCTCGGGTTGACCGCCCTGCTGCTGGCCGCCGCGCCGGCCGGCGTCGCCGCTCCCGTCTCCGGGTTCGACTGGCCGCTGCGACCGCGACCGGCGGTCGCGCGGCCGTTCGACCCTCCCGAACACGACTGGCTGCCCGGTCACCGCGGCGTGGACCTCGCCGGCGGCGACGGCCAGCCGGTACTGGCCGCGGGCGACGGGCTGGTCGCCTTCGCGGGGACGATCGCGGGCAAGCCGGTCGTCTCGGTCGACCACGCCGGCGGCCTGCGCACGACCTACGAGCCGGTGCGGGCGTCGGTCCGCCCCGGGCAGCGGGTCGGACGCGGAAGTGTCCTCGGCACCCTCGAACCGGGACACCCGGACTGCCCTGCCGCGTGCCTGCACTGGGGCGTGCGTCGCGGCCGCGAGTACCTCGACCCGCTCGGGCTGGTCCGGGCGGCGCCGGTGCGGCTCAAACCCCTGCACCCCGCGGCCCTGCCGGGGCCCGGATGATCAGGCGCGCGGGTGGGCCTGGTCGTGCACCGCCCGCAGGCGGGCGACCGAGACGTGCGTGTAGAGCTGGGTGGTCGCGAGGCTGGTGTGCCCGAGCAGTTCCTGGACCACCCGCAGGTCGGCGCCGCCCTCGAGCAGGTGGGTGGCGGCGGAGTGCCGAAGCCCGTGCGGCGCCAGGCTCGGTGCACCCGGCACCGCGTCGAGCACCTCGTGCACCACCGAGCGGGCCTGTCGCTGGTCGAGCCGCCTGCCCCGCTTGCCGAGCAGCAGCGCGGCCCCCGACTCCGGGGTCACCAGGGCGGGGCGCCCGGAGCGCAGCCAGGCGTCGAGTGCCTCGGCGGCCGGACCGCCGAACGGGACGCTGCGCTCCTTGTTGCCCTTGCCCAGCACCCGCAGCACCCGGCGGTCGTGGTCGACGTCGCCGAGGTCGAGCCCGCACAGCTCGCCGACGCGAATCCCGGTCGCGTACAACAGCTCCACGATCAACCGGTCCCGCACGGCGACCGGATCGAGCTGGGCTGCTCCGGATTCGGCGGCGGCCATCGCCTCGGCGGCCTGCCCCTGACGCAGCACCGCGGGCAGCGCGCGGTGCGACTTCGGCGAGGCGAGCCGGATGCCGGGGTCCCGGCCGATCCGGCGGGTACGGGCCAGCCAGGCGGTGAAGGTCCGCGCGGCAGCGGTCCGCCGGGCCAGGGTGCTGCGCGCTACGCCCGACGCCGCCTGGGCGGCCAGCCACGCCCGCATCGCCCGCAGGTCCAGATCGTCGAGCCCCGCCTCGGGAGTGGCTGCCGCCAGGTGCCCGAGCAGCGAACGCGCGTCGGCGATGTAGGCGCGCACGGTGTGTTCGGAACGACCGCGTTCGAGCCGCAGATGCTCGGCGTACGCGTCCAGTTGCTCGGCGAGCCGACGGGGCAACTCGTCGTGTGCCCCTGCCGCCGCGTCCGATGCCATGGGACGAAGATTGTCTCCGGAACTGGAATAAATCAAGCATCCGCGCCGCTGGGTCCACATGTGACCCGAGCTGTTTCGATTCCCATGCTGCTGGCCCTCGCACTGCTCTCCGCGATCGCTCCACTCGCCACCGACATGTACCTTCCCGGGTTGCCCGCCCTCGGCGACGACCTGGGGACCACGACCTCGACGGTCCAGCTGACCCTGACGACCTTCATGGCCGGGCTCGGGATCGGCCAGTTGGTGGTCGGACCCCTCTCCGACGGCTGGGGCCGGCGCAAGCTGCTGCTCGGCGGCACGGTCGCGTTCGCGATCAGCGGCGTCCTGTGTGCGCTCGCCCCGTCTGCGGAGGTGCTGATCGCCGCGCGGCTGCTGCAGGGCCTGAGCGGCGGCGCGGCGATCGTGCTGGCCCGCGCGGTGATCGCCGACCGCGCCACGGGCGACCTCGCCGCGAAACTGTTCTCGATCATGATGATCATCGGCGGCGTCGCCCCCGTCGTGGCCCCGTTGCTCGGCGGCGCGCTGCTCGGTCCGATCGGCTGGCGCGGGATCTTCTGGGTGCTCACCGGCGCCGGGGTCCTGATGGTCGTCGGCGTGGCGGCGCTGATCCCGGAGACCCTGCCGACCGAACGGCGGCACGGCGGCGGCCTGACCGCGCTGGTCCGCAACGTGCGGTACGTGGTCGGCAACCGCAGCTACGTGGGGTACGCCCTGACCTTCATGTTCGGCTTCGGGGCGCTCTTCTCCTACATCTCCGCCTCGCCCTTCGTCGTGCAGGACGTCCTCGGTCTCACGCCGGGCCAGTTCTCGATCGTGTTCGGGGTGAACTCGATGGGCATCGTCGGCGGCAGCATCGTCAACACCAGGCTGATCGGCCACTTCCACGCCCGCCAGCTGCTGACCTTCGGCGTGCTGATGTTGCTGACCGCGGGGACGCTCCTGACGCTCGAGGTGACCGTCGGCGGCGCGCACCGCTGGGTGGTGCTGCCGCTGCTGTTCGTGACCACCACCGCGATCGGCTTCGTCATGGGCAACGCCACCGCGCTCGGACAGTCGGAGGTGTCGCAGGCGGCGGGCACCGGGTCGGCGCTGATGGGCGCCGGCCAGTTCGGCCTGGCCGCCCTGGTCTCACCGTTGGTCGGCGGCTCCGCGACGGGCATGGCGACGAGCATCCTGGTCTGCGCGGCGATCGCGGTGACCGCGCTGCTCACGCTCACCCGACGGGCCGTCGACGCCCCGCGGACCAGGGTCACGGAACCGGCGTCCGTCTAGCCGGCCGCGGGCCTCGGTCGGCGGGCCTAGCCAACAGCGGGCCCCGGTGCTTGGGTTGACGTCAGGGGCGGATCCCGTGTGAGGAGCCTTGTCATGGCCAAGCCGTTCAGAGGTGTCGTCAACCTGGACATTCGCGACTCGATCCCCGATTGGAGTCCGTACGAGCAGCCGAAGGCGCCGCCTGGCTCGCCGAACGTGCTGTACATCGTGCTCGACGACGTGGGATTCGGCGCGCTGGGTTGCTACGGCGGGCCCATCGACACTCCTCACATCGACCGGATCGCCGCGAACGGGCTGCGCTACGGCCAGTGGCACACCACGGCGCTGTGTTCGCCGACACGCTCCTGCCTGCTCACCGGCCGCAACCACACCACCAACGGCATGGCCTGCATCAGCGAGGCCGCGGTCGGTTTCCCCGGAGCCAACGGGCACATCCCGCAGGAGTGCGCCACCCTCGCCGAGATCCTGGTCGAGCGCGGGTTCAGCACCGCGATGGTCGGCAAGTGGCACCTGTGCGCAGCCGACGAGATGAATCTGGCCTCCACCAAGGCGAACTGGCCTGTCGGCCGAGGCTTCGAGCGTTTCTACGGTTTCCTCGGGGCCGAGACGAACCAGTGGTACCCGGACCTGGTGCACGACAACCACCCGGTCGAGCAGCCGGCCACGCCCGATCAGGGCTACCACTTCGGCGTCGACATCACCGACCGGGCCATCGAGTACATCGACGACGTCAAGGCGATCGCACCGGATCGGCCGGTGTTCCTGTACTACGCACCGGGCTGTGCGCACGCACCCCATCACGTGCCGCGCGAATGGGCCGATCGCTACCGGGGCAGGTTCGACGAGGGCTACGAGGCGATGCGCGAACGGACCCTCGCCCGACAGAAGGGGATGGGTCTCGTCCCGCAGGACGCCGAACTGCCGCCGCTCAACCCGATCGGCACCCCCGAGAACCGCACGGGACCCGGGGGGCAGCCGTTCCCGCCGCTGGACTTCACCCGACCCTGGGACACCCTGTCCGACAACGAGAAACGGCTCTTCGCCCGGATGGCCGAGGTGTACGCGGGATTCCTGTCACACTGCGACGACCAGATCGGCCGCCTCCTGGCCTACCTCGAGGACATCGACCAACTCGACAACACCATCGTCGTGCTGGTCTCCGACAACGGCGCCAGCGGCGAGGGCGGTCCCAACGGCTCGGTGAACGAGAACAAACTCTTCAACGGGGTCGCTGACGATCTAGCCGAGAACATGGCCATGATCGACGAGCTGGGCGGCACGAGGACCTACAACCACTATCCGAACGGGTGGGCGATGGCGTTCAACACCCCGTTCAAGATGTGGAAGCGCTACTCGTTCAACGGCGGTACCTGCGATCCGTGCATCCTGTCCTGGCCGGCCGGGATCGCCGCGCGCGGCGAGACCCGGGACCAGTACCACCACGCCGTCGACATCGTGCCGACGTTGCTCGACTGCCTCGGCGTCGAACTCCCGGACACGGTCAAGGGCTACACCCAGCATCCGATCCAGGGCCTGAGCATGCGCTACAGCTTCGACCACGGCGCCATCCCGACCGCCAAGCACACCCAGTTCTACTCGATGCTCGGCACCCGGGGCATCTGGCACGACGGCTGGAAGGCGGTCACCACCCATCCGGCGATCAGCGGTTGGAGCCACTTCCCCGACGACACCTGGGAGCTCTACCACACCGACACCGATCGCACGGAGCTGCACGACCTCGCCACCGCCGAACCCGGACGGCTCGCCGAACTGATCGGACTGTGGTTCCACGAGGCGGGCGCGAACCAGGCCTACCCTCTCGACGACCGCTCCCCGGTCGAGATCCTGACGACCCCGCGCCCGCGACTCGCGCCGCCGCGCAACCGCTACGTCTATCGCCCCGGCCGAGCCGAGGTGCCCGAGACCGTCGCGGTCAGCTTCCGCAACAGGTCGTACTCGATCGGAGCGCTCGTCGACCTGCCCGGACCCGGTTCGGCCGGTGTGCTCTTCGCACAGGGCAGCCGGTTCGGCGGGCACGCGCTCTACGTCAAGGACAACCGCCTGCACTACGTCTACAACTTCGTCGGCAGCGAGGAACAGCGGATCAGCGCGACCGCGGACCTTCCCGAGGGCGACAACCTGATCCTGGCCGCTTCCTTCGACAAGGAGGGTGAGGATCCGCCCGGAACGGCCCGCGGCCTGCTCAGCCTGTACTACGGGGACCGGAAGGTCGGCGAGGGCCGAATCCGAACCCAGGCCGGCACGTTCGGGCTTGCAGGCGCAGGCCTCACCGTTGGCAGAAGCGGCGCCGAGGCGATCACCGACGACTACCCCGGCAGCACCCCGTTCGAGTTCACCGGCGGGACGCTGGACCGGGTGGCGGTCGACGTGAGCGGCGAACCCTTCGTCGACCTCGAACGGGAGGCCGCCGCGATGCTCTCCCGCGAGTGACGGCATGGCCACGTCGGCTCCGCCTCCGCGACGGCGGGGGCGGAGCCAGCGGACCCGAGTGCGTGGCGGGGGCGGCCGGCGCGGTGGGACCGAATTCCGTCGACTGCGGACGCCGCGAGCCGCGGCGGTGGCCGGGATCGCCTTCGGGGCGCTCTTCGCGACGAGCATCGTCCTGCTGGGCACCTCGCTACCCGCCGACACCGCCACCCCGTGGGTTCACAACGGCTCCCGAATCGCCGCCGCCCTGACGCTTGCGCCGCTCGCCGGGATCGCGTTCCTGTGGTTCCTCGGTGTCCTCCGCGACCGGCTCGGCACCTTCGAAGATCGCTTCTTTGCGACAGTCGCTCTCGGCAGCGGCCTGCTGTTCCTGGCGACGACCTTCACCTCGATGGCGCTCGCCGGCGGGATTCTCGCCGTCTCCCGTGACGTGGACTCCGGCCGCGACGGGACCGTCACCCTGGGCCGGATAGTGATGCTGCACCTCAACAACGTCTACGGGGTGCGCATGGCGGGCGTGTTCATGATCTCGCTCGGAACTATCTGGCTACGCACCGGACTGATGCCTCGATGGCTGGCGATCGCCACCTACCTGCTCGCGCTGACCCTGCTGGTCGTGGTCAGCTTCAGCTTCTGGGTAACCCTGATCTTTCCGGTGTGGGCGGTGGTGATCAGCGTGTACGTACTCACCAGCCCGACGTCCTCGCCGGGAGCCGAAGCCGTCTAGCCCACACTCTCCGATGCGGCGAGGTCGGACTTCCAGACCCGGAAGCCCTCCTCGGTACGCCCGCGTCTCCAGTACCCGGAGATCGACGCCCACTCCGCCGTGACCCCGCGCTCCTTGCGGACGTAGCCGCGCAGTCCGTGCATGACGGCGTGCGCCTCGCCGTGGATGAACACCTGCGGCTGGCCGGGCAGCCACCGGGCGCCGCGCACCGCGGCGACGATCGGCGCGTTGTCGCCGGCGCGGTCGTCGCCGACCTCGTCGGCGCCGCCGCCGCGGTGGATCCAGGTGACGTCGAGGTTCGCCGCGCTACGCAGGTGCACCTCGTCCTCCGGACCGGCGACCTCGAGAAACACGAGGGCGACCGCGCCCGCGGGCAGTGCCTCGACGGCGGACGAGATTGCCGGTAGGGCGGACTCATCGCCCGCGAGCAGGTGCCAGTCCGCATCGGGTCGCGGCGCGTAGGCGCCGCCGGGACCACGCAGCCGGAGGGTCTCGCCCGGCCGAGCGGACGCGGCCCACCGGGCCGCGACGCCCTCGTCGCCGTGCACCACGAAATCGATGGCGATCTCACGCCTCGCGTCGTCGACGCTGCGCACCGTGTACGTGCGCAGCACCGGCGCGTCCTCGGTACCGAACAGCAGCTTGACGTAGGCGTCGGCGTAGTCGTTGGGCACGAACTCGTCGAATCCGGGATCCCCCAGGTGGACCCGAACCAGGTGTGGCGTCAACTGCTCGGTACGCAGGACGGTCAGGGTGACGATCGGACGAGACATCACGGAACCTCCGTTGTCAGCCTTGCCCAACACTACATCGAGTCGATGCTCGCCCACTGGACGGGAGAGCTGACCCCGATCCGCCCCCCGATCGGACGACGACTGGAATACTCCTGACGCGTTGTCGTCGACCACCTTTCATCGTCATCGGAGGAAAATGCACCCCGTTCGCCGCGCCTGTTCCGTCTCTTTGTTGGTCGCCGCCGCGGCCACCGCGGTCGTGGGGTGCTCCTCGTCCGCGCAGGCCGACGACTCCGCCGCAGGTGCGCGGGACTGCGTCGACGCCTCGCTCCCCAACGCGTCCGCCGAGGAACTCGTGGACGTGCTCAAGCCGCAACCGTCCGGACCGGGCGGGGCCGACGACACCTTCCGCGAGCTGGCCGCGCAGTTCGACCAGGGCCGGGACGCCCAGGTCGCCCGCGTGCGCGAGAGCTCGGTCTTCAAGGCGGTCCCGGCGGACGGCGACGCCGCGTTCACCAAGGCGGTGTGCGCGCAGGCCCGCTGGGACGACGTGGTCTCCCCCGACGGCACGGTCCTGGCTACCGCGCGCACGCAGCGGGGCGCGATCGTTGCGGCCGGTCACAACTACTGCGACACCTATGAGCAGCTGCGCCCGTCCGCGGCGTCCAGCGGCGCGTGGTCGGACTGGTCCGGCTACGTGGCGATGATGACCAAGGGAGATCCGGCCGCGGCCGAGGCCGGTCGGCAGGTGTACGACGCCGCGCTCGCGAACATCTGCCCGCAGTTCGGCAAGTAGTCACGGAGCGAGCGAAGCGACGGGGAATGTCGAGGTGGACGGGCGGGTTGGTTCAGCCGCGGCGGAACCAGCCCGTCTCGTCCGACCCGACCAGGCCCTCGAGCTCGAGCACCGGTAGCGCGCCGCGCACCGCCTCGACCGGCACGCCGGATGTCTCCGACAGCTGACGCACGCCGACCGAACCCGATGCGGGAAGGGCCTCGTAGACCAGCGCCGCCTTGCGGGACAGGCCGTCGAGCGGCCGCGCGGGACCCTCCTCCCGCTCCCCCGGACGAATCGGCCCGGCCGCGACTGACACGTCGGCGGCCCGCGAGGCCAGCACGGCCTCGCCGTCGCGGATCATCCGGTGACAGCCCACCGACGAGGCCGAGGTGACCGGCCCGGGGACCGCAAGCACCGGCCTACCGAGCCCGGCGGCCCATGCCGCCGTGTTGCGGGCCCCGCTGCGAACACCCGCCTCGACCACCAACACCGCGTCCGACAACCCCGCGACCAGCCGGTTCCTCGCCAGGAACCGATGCCGCGCCGGGGTGGTTCCGGGCGGGTACTCGCTGAGAACCGCCCCCTCCCTGGCGATCTCGCGCAGCAGTCGCGCGTGCCCCGCCGGGTACGCGCGATCCACCCCGCAGGCGAGCACCGCCACCGTCGGCGCACCCGCGGCGAGCGCCGCCCGATGCGCGGCCCCGTCCACCCCGTACGCCGCACCCGACACCACGGTCCAGCCCTCCCCGGCGAGGTCGTCGACGAACTGCGTGGTCACGTGCTCGCCGTAGCCGGTCGCCGCGCGGGTCCCGACCACCGCGACCGCACGCTCGGTCAACTCCGCCAGCGAGCGACTCCCCAGCGCCCACATCGCCAGCGGCGGAGCACACTCACGGTCCCGGCGCGGGTCCATCGCGTCGAACGCCAGCAACTTCCAGGCCGGCCAGTCCTCGTCGTCGGGCGTGAGCAGACGGCCACCGAGGCGTTCGATCGCCGCGAGGTCGCGTTCGGCGGTGTCCCGGTCGCGCCGGGCGGCGGTGCGCGAGCGCAGCACCTCCGGCAGAGCCGCCTCCCGGACGGCTCGGGCGGCCTCCTCCGGGCCGACCGCCCCGACCAGTTCGACCAGCGGGGCACACGGTCCCAGCGCCGCCTGCGACAGGTAGGCCCAGGCGGCCAGGCGCGGGTTCACTCACCCCTCCGGTCGCGATACTCGAGCGCGGTGCCGACCTGGTCCTCGCCGGGCACGGTCAGTCCGGACAGGTCGGCGAGGGTCCACGCCACGCGGAGCGCACGGTCGGCGCCGCGGGCCGTGATCTGCCCCTCCCGCAGTGCCCGCTCGAGCGGCGCGAGCGCCGCGCGAGCGAGTCGGAAGCGTTGCCGCAGAATCGGTCCCGGCACCTCCGCGTTGGTGCGCCAGCCGTAGTCGCTCCATCGCTCCACGGCGGTCGTCCGCGCCCGCGCCACCCGGTCCCGGACGGTCGCGGTCGACTCCGCCACCTCGCCGTTCAGCGCGCCGACGGACAGCGCATGCATCCGCACCCGCAGATCCACCCGGTCCATCAGCGGTCCCGACAGCTTGCCGAGGTAGCGGCGCCGGGCGGTCGGGGCGCAGATGCAGTCCACCTCCCGTGGCGGTGCGCACGGGCAGGGGTTCGCCGCGAGAACGAGTTGGAAGCGGGCCGGGTAACACGCCACCCCGTCCCGGCGGGCGATCCGGACCTCCCCGTCCTCGAGCGGTGTGCGCAGCGCCTCGAGCGCCTTGACTCCCAGTTCCGCGCACTCGTCGAGGAAGAGGACGCCGCGGTGGGCCCGGCTGACCGCGCCGGGCCGGGCCATCCCCGAGCCGCCGCCGACCAGCGCACTGATCGAGCAGGAATGGTGCGGAGCGACGAACGGCGGTTCGGTGATCAGCGGCCGTTCGGTGGTCAGGAGTCCGGCGACCGAGTGGATCGCCGTCACCTCCAGCGACTCCCGCTCGCTCAGCGGCGGCAGCACACCCGGAAGTCGTTGGGCGAGCATGGTCTTGCCGATGCCGGGCGGTCCGGTGAGCATCAGGTGGTGCGCCCCTGCGGCGGCGACCTCGAGCGCCAGCCGGGCCTCGGCCTGACCCGCGACCTCGCTCAGGTCCGCCACCGCGACCGTCGGGGCCCGGTCCATCGGGCCGGGTGCGGTCAGCATCAGTTCCCCACGCAGCCACTCGATCACCTCCCGCAGATCGCGGGCACCGAGGACGTCGATCCCCGCGACTAGACCCGCCTCGGGCAACGCGGCGTGCGGCACCACCACGCACGACCAGCCCGCATTCTTCGCCGCGAGCACCGCCGGCAGCACTCCGCGGACCGTCCGCAGGCGACCGTCGAGAGCGAGCTCGCCTAGCAGCACCGACTTGTCGAGGTCCCCGGTCGGCACCTTGGCGTCCGCCGCTAGCACCGCACACGCCAGCGCCAGGTCGTAGGCACTGCCGCCCTTGGGCAGCGTCGCGGGCGAGAGCGCCAGGATCACCCGCGAATCCGGCCACTTCTCACCCGAATTGGTCACCGCGGCACGCACCCGGTCCCGGGACTCCTGCAACGCCGTGTCCGGCAGCCCGACCAGATGCACCCCGGGCAGCCCCCGACCGAGATCCGCCTCGATCTCGACCAGTTGCCCCTCGACCCCGCGCACCGCCACCGAGTGCGCCCGCCCCAACGTCATCAGAACACCGCCTCGAGGTGCACGAGCTCCGGTTCCCGGCCCGGCTCGACGACGATGGACACCACGTCGAAGCGCACCCGCGCCCAGCCCCGCGACTGCTCGCGCAACCACAGTCCGGCGAGCCGCCGGATCCGGGACTGCTTGACGAAGGTCACCGCCTCGGCCGGCGTCCCGTAGCCGCGGCCCGATCGGGTCTTGACCTCCACGAACACCACCGCCTCGCCGTCCCGCGCGATAACGTCCAGCTCGCCGTACCGGCACCGCCAATTGCGTTCCAGCACGGTCATTCCCAGCCCAACGAGATGCTCGACGGCCAGGTCCTCGCCCCGTGCGCCCAACTCCAGGTTTCGCGCCATGGGTCGACCATGCGCCCCCACCACGACTCGCCCGCACGATCGTCCTGGGGTTTCGCGCGGCCTGTGGACGGATTCGACCCTGTGGACAAACCGACAGGGACCCGGTCGACCTACCGCGACAGACCGCGGCGCTGCAGGTCACTCCTTCCCGCCGAGCTCGGGATGACCCGAGACCGGCTGTGCCGATCCCAGGAGGGTTCAGTCGCTCCTCGATCTCGTCGGTCGCCGGCTCGTCGAACACGACCAGTCGGTGATCGACGACCCGGCGGGGCCACACCGCGGGAAGTGTCGCGCCACCTGTCCCACCCGCCGTCTACCCTCGACCGGGTGAGTTCCGAGAAGATGCTGGCGCGGATCGGTGGCCTGCTGCGGCAGGCCGAGTCCACCACCAACCCGCACGAGGCGCAGGCGTTCATGGAGGCCGCGCAGCGCATCGCGACCGCGACGTCCATCGACCTCGCGGTGGCCCGCTCGCACACCTCGCAGCGCGAGCGCCGCGCGACACCGGTGCAGCGCTCGATCCGGATCGGCGAGACCGGCAAGAAGGGTCTTCGCACCTACGTGCACCTGTTCGTTTCGATCGCCGCCGCCAACGATGTCCAGTGCGACGTCGCGCACAATTCCACCCAGGTCTTCGCCTACGGCTTCGACACCGACATCGACGCCAGCGAGGCGCTGTACTCGAGTCTGCTGATGCAGATGGTCCGGGCCTCGGACGCGTTCATCCGCTCGGGCGCGCACCGGCCCGTCGCCGGCGTCACCGCCCGGCTGAACTTCCAGCTGGCGTTCGCCGCACGGATCGGCGAGCGGCTGGCCACCGCGAAACGCGAGGCGGAGGCGGACGCGATCAGCGCGGACCGACCCGACCCCGCGGCCGAGCCCACCGGCACCGCACTCGTGTTGCGCGACAAGCAGATCGAACTTTCCGATTTCTACCGGCAGACCTCACAGGCCCGCGGCACGTGGCGCGGGGCCAAGGCCACGGTCGCACCGTCCGCCAAGTCACGACGCGCAGGCGACCGGGCCGGCCGCGACGCGCGCCTGGGCAACTCCCCCGAGCTGCCCGCCGCCCGCAGCCAACTCGTATGAGTGCCCGGGACGCTCAGCGCTCGCGTGTCTACGAGGCGGAGTCCGTGGTGCGCCGGATCTTCGACCGCGCGGACGCGGGTACCGGCCGCCAGCTCGAGCTGTTCGGTTCCCGGATCACCTTGCCTACCGAGCGCAAGTTCGCCTCCGCCGAGTCGGTACAGGACTACGCCGACCGCGTGCTCGCGCTGAACTGGGTGCGGGTCCGCTGGCCCGAGGCGGCTACCCCGCTCAACGTCCGGGTCCGCGCCGGCGCCACCGCCGCGCACTACGAGCCCGACAGCGCGACCCTCGCCATCCCCGTGCACCGACGGGACGCGGCGTGGGCACTGCGCGAGCTGGTCGTCCTGCACGAGATCGCGCACCACCTCGAGCCCACCGGCGCCGACCTGGCGCCGCACGGCCCCGAGTTCGTCGAGCGTTACCTCACCCTGGTCGAGGAGATTCTCGGCGGCGAGACCGCGTTCGTGCTGCGCACGACCATGGCCGAGAACGGCGTCCGGTTCGGCTGAGCGTCAGTCGCCGAACGGGCCGTTCTCGGGCAGGCGCAGGTCGGACTTCTCGAGCTCCTCGATGTTCACGTCCTTGAACGTGATCACCCGAACGTGCTTGACGAACCGGGCCGGGCGGTACATGTCCCACACCCAGGCGTCGGCCATCCGCACCTCGAAGTAGATCTCGCCGTCCGCGTTGTGTGGGACCAGTTCCACCGAATTCGCAAGGTAGAAGCGGCGTTCGGTCTCGACGACGTAGGCGAACTGGCCGACGATGTCCTTGTACTCACGGTAGAGCGAGAGCTCCATCTCCGTTTCGTACTTCTCGAGATCTTCGGCACTCATCGGTTTCGCCGTCCTCCTGCTCTGCGCTGAATCAACACCATTGCTGTACCAGCGTCACTTGTGAACACACATCATCGCGCACCGACCGCCGCGCTGTACATCTCGCCCACCCCCGGCCGGTCGGCCAGCGGGTCGGCGCGACCGGCGTCGCGTTGCGCCGCCGCGGCCCGCACGTTCGCGTACGACATCCGATGCTCGCGGCTCGGGCCGAGCGCGGCCATCGCGGCGGTGTGCACGGCCGTGCTGTACCCCTTGTGCCCGGCGAACCCGTAGCCGGGCAACTGCCGGTCGAGGTCGACCATCGTGCGGTCCCGGGAGACCTTCGCCAGCACGCTGGCCGCGGCGATGCATGCGGCGGCCGCGTCGCCACCGATCACCGGGAGCGACGGCGCGGGCAGCCCCGGGACCCGAAACCCGTCCGTGAGAACGTATCCCGGCACCGCGGACAGTCCGGCAACCGCGCGCCGCATGCCCTCGATGTTCGCGACGTGCACACCGAGCGAGTCCACCTCCCACGCCGGGATCTCCACGATGCACCAGGCCCGGGCCAGCCGCTGGATGGTGGGAAACAGTTCCTCACGGACCCGCTCGGTGAGCCGCTTGGAGTCGTCGAGTCCCTCCAGGGCCCGGTGCGGCTTCGGCCCGAGCACGCACGCGGCGACCACCAGCGGGCCGGCGCACGCGCCCCGGCCCGCCTCGTCCACCCCCGCGACCGGACCGAGCCCGGTCCGGATCAGCGCAGACTCCATCGTCCGCAGTCCGGCGGCTCTGCGAATGATCGTCCGTGGTGGCCAGGTACTCACGTTCTGGTGGCGCTCAGTTGCTCTGTGGATTGGGGGACGAGATCGTGCCCCACCGCGACGGCGGCAGGACGATCGCGACGGCCTTGCCGATCACGTTGTCGACCGGCACGCTTCCGTTGTACTCGTCACCGATGTGGTAGCGCGAGTCCGCCGAATTGCTGCGGTTGTCGCCCATCACCCACAGGTTCCCCTCGGGAACGGTGAACGGCCCGAAGCAGCGCCCCGACTTGGGCAACGTCTCGCAGGTCTGCACGCCGGGGGTGAACGGGAAGTCGTTGACGACGTAGGGCTCGGTGAGCGGTTTGCCGTCGACCAGGATCCGGCCCTGACTGTCGCAGCACTCGACCTTCTGGCCGCCTGTCGCGATAACGCGCTTGACCAGGTCGTTCTCGTCCGGGGGCACCAGGCCGACCAGCGAACCGAACTCCTGCAGACCGCGGACGACGACATTGGAGGAGCGGGTGGAGTGGAACTCGGCGTTCCAGGAGTCGGGTCCCTTGAAGACGACGACATCGCCGGGCTGCGGGTCGCCGAAGTGATAGCTGATCTTCTCGACCAGGATCCGGTCGCCGGTGCAGCCGGCGCAGCCGTGCAGGGTGGGTTCCATCGACTCGGACGGAATCAGGTACACCCGCGCGATGAAGGTCTGGAGCAGAAAGCTCATCAGCAGCGCGACGACTATGAGTATGGGGAGTTCCCGCCAGAACGAGCGGGGTTTCTTCTTGGGCCTCTCCGACTTCGAGTCGGGGCCATCGGCGCCGGCGGCCGGCGTCGTCGATTCCTGCGGGGTATCTACCACCGGATCAGGTTAGCCCGGCCCCGGAAC
>NZ_JBHZAH010000028.1:19997-49431 GCF_042754225.1 Rhodococcus sp. NPDC059234 | reverse complement strand
GTACCCCGGCCGGGGTACCGATCACGCACCGGCGGCGCAGCCGCTGCCGCTACTTCGGACGGTTGTCGATCAGCCTGCGCGCCTTGCCGACCGAGCGCTCGATGCCGTCGGGGTCGAGCACGTCCACGCCGACGGACACGCCGATCCGGTTCTTGATCAGCGCACGCAGCGCCTCCGAAGCCGCGGCCCGCGCGGCGACCGGCGCATCGGCGCGGGCCTCGACGCGCACGGTCAACCGGTCCAGCCTGCTCGGACGGTCCAGCACGCACTGGAACTGCGGGGACAGCTCCGGCACACCGAGGATCAGCTCCTCGATCTGGGTCGGGAAAAGGTTGACGCCCCGCAGAATGATCATGTCGTCGGAGCGTCCGGTGATCTTCTGCATCCGGCGCATCGACCGCGCCGTGCCCGGTAGCAGGCGGGTCAGATCCCTTGTGCGGTAACGAATGATCGGTAGCGCTTCCTTCGTCAACGAGGTGAAGACCAGTTCGCCCTCCTCCCCGTCCGGCAGGACCTCACTGGTCACCGGGTCGATGATCTCGGGGTAGAAGTGGTCCTCCCAGATGTGCAGGCCGTCCTTGGTCTCCACGCACTCCTGTGCGACACCCGGTCCCATCACCTCGGACAGTCCGTAGATGTCGACGGCGTCCATGTTCAGCTGCTGCTCGAGTTCGGTGCGCATCTGCTCGGTCCACGGCTCGGCGCCGAACACGCCGACTCGCAGCGAGGTCTTCGACGGGTCGATTCCCTTGCGCTCCATCGCGTCGACAATGGTGAGCATGTACGACGGGGTGACCATGATCGCGTCCGGTTCGAAGTCCTCGATCAACTGGATCTGACGCTCGGTCATGCCGCCGGACATCGGAATCACTGTGCAGCCCAACCGTTCAGCGCCGTAGTGGGCTCCGAGTCCGCCGGTGAACAGTCCGTATCCGTACGCGACGTGCACCTTGTCCGACGGCCGGACCCCGCCGGCCCGCAGGCTGCGGGCGACGAGATCCGCCCAGTTGTTCAGGTCGTTCTCGGTGTAGCCGACCACGGTGGGTCTGCCGGTCGTTCCCGACGACGCGTGAATTCGGGACACCTGCTCCATCGGCACCGCGAACATGCCGAAGGGGTAGTTGTCGCGCAGGTCCGCCTTCGTCGTGAAGGGGAACTTGGCGAGGTCGGCGAGGTCCCGGAGATCCTGGGGATGCACGCCCGCCGCGTCGAACGACTGCCGGTAGAACGGCAGGTTGTCGTACGCGTGCTGCAGCGACCAACGCAACCGCTCGGTCTGCAACGCGGAGATCTCGTCACGCGAGGCAAACTCGATGCTCGTCGTCGGCGATGCTGCGAGGTCTGTCATGGTCTGTCTCCGATTCGGGTCGGCGGGATCTGGTGTGGGTCAGGCGTCGAAGTCGACGGTCAGGTCGTCGCTGACCGGGTACGACTGGCAAGTGAGCACGAAGCCGGACTCGACCTCGTAGTCCTCGAGCGCGTAGTTGCGACGCATGTCGACCTCGCCGCAGGTCACCTTCGCGCGGCAGGTGCCGCACACCCCGCCCTTGCAGGCGAACGGCAGGTCCGAGCGGAACTCCTCCGCGGAGTCGAGAACGGTCGCGTCCCGCGGCAGGGTGACGGTGGTGGACCTGCCGTCGAGGATCACCGTCACCTCGCTGCTGGGGCCCTGTACACCGGGTTCGCGATGGGTGTCCGGCGGCGGGGGCGTGTCACCGACGTAGAACAGCTCGTGGTGGATGCGGTCACGGCCGACACCCAGCTCGCCGAGCACGGACTCGGCATCGGTCACCATCCCGAGCGGGCCGCACAGCCAGAAGTGGTCCACGTCCGGGACGGGGACGACCGCGGCGAAGATCTCCCGCAACCGCGGCGCGTCGAGACGGCCGCTGAACAGTTCGACCTCCCTCGGCTCGCGCGAGAGCACGTGGATCACGTCGAACCGGGCGCCGTACTGGTCCTTGAGATCGGCGATCTCCTCGGCGAACATCACCGATCGGGTACGCCGATTGCCGTACAGCAGGGTCACTTCCGCAGCGGGATTCGCCAGCATCGAGGCCGCGATGGAGAGCATCGGGGTGATCCCGGACCCGGCGGCGACCAGTACGTGCCGACCGCCCGCCGCGGGATCGGCGACGAAGGTCCCGGTCGGACCCTGCACCTCGATCTCCTCGCCGACCCGGACCTCGTTGACCAGCCAGCTCGAGAACAGTCCCTCGGACACCGCGCGCACGCCCACCCGGGGTGCGGCGCCCGCGGGCGCGCAGATCGAGTAGTTCCTGCGGTGCTCGACGCCGTCGACGTGACGGCGAAGTGTCAGCGACTGCCCCGGACCGAAGGCGTACTCGCCGGCCAGTTCCGCCGGGACGTCGAAGGTCACGGCGACGGCGTCGTCACAGAGCCGCTCGACGTCGGCGACCCGCAGCGTGTGGAACGGGCGATTGCGCGGCGCGGCAGCGGCGGGCCGGATATCCGATGCGGTGGTCACGGCTCAGATCTCCTTCACGTGGTCGAACGGTTCGAGGCAGTCGAGGCACCGGTAGAGCGCCTTGCACAGGGTCGGGCCGAACTCGGAGTCCAGCCGGGTGCTGCGCGACCCGCATCGTGGGCAGGCGAGCAGACGAGGGCGTGCAATCAGGGTCAGGGGTACCGGCCCGGCGGCCCGCACCGGAGCGGGTCCGGGAACCGAATATCCGTTCTCGGCAAGCTTTCTACGCCCTTCCGAGCTGATCCAGTCGGTGCTCCACGCCGGGGTGAGGACGGTGCGGACCTCCACCTCCGCGTAGCCGGCGACGCCGAGCTTGTGCTCGAGGTCGTCGCGCATGGTGGCCATCGCCGGACATCCCGAGTACGTGGGCGTGATGGTCACCACGACCCGCTCGCCGTCGACCCGCACGTCCCGCAGCACTCCGAGATCGTCGAGGGTCAGCATCGGCATCTCCGGATCGAGGACCGACGCGGCGATCTCGCGGGCAGTCGTCGCGGCCACGGTCACCACGTCCCCTCCGGATGCTGCCGGGCCACGCTCTGCATCTCGGCGAGCAGCGGCCCCAGGTACTCGCTGTGCAGGCCCGAGCGACCGGAGCGGCCGCCCACCGTGCTCACCGACGGTCCGTGCGGCGCCTCGAGTCCGGCTGCATGCAGAACCTGCTCGACCACCGAGTCGAACGACTCGCGGACCCGTGCCGGGTCGACACCGACGCCGACCGCCGCCATCGCGGTCTCCGCGAGCTGACCGGCGAACAGTTCCCCGATGTACGGCCACACCCGCTCCAGGGCATCCGCCATCCGGCGACGTGACTCGTCGGTGCCGCAGCCGAGGGTGACGGCCCACCTCGCCGCGTAGTCGCGGTGGTAGGTCAGTTCCTTGATCCCCTTGACCGCAACCGCGGCCAGGACCGGGTCCCGCGAGCCGCGCAGCCGGTCGAAGATCTCCAGGCGCCAGGCGCTGAAGACGAACAGCCGCAAGATGGTTCGGGCGAAGTCGCCGTTCGGCAGCTCGGCCAGCCGGACGCAGCGGAACGCCGCCTCGTCACGGAAGAAGGCCAGCGCGTCCTCGGCGGGGACGGGTGAGGTCGGCGAGATCACCGGCACCACCGATGCGTTCGCCGCCGCGGCGCGGGCGAGCAGCAGTCGGGCCTGGCCCAGCAGGTCGAGACCGATGTTGGCGAGCGCGACCTCCTCCTCCAGTTCCGGTGCTCGGGTGCTCCACTGGGCGAGCCGCTGCGCCATCACCAGGGCGTCGTCGCCCAGCATCAGGCAGTAGTCGGCGAGCGCACGCAGGTCGACGTCGTCCGGCACGGTGGTGTCCACGCCCGCCAGGGGGTCGTCGAAGCTGGTGCCGAAGGCCCACTGCCCGTCGCCGGTGCCCTCGATCAGGCCGTCGTAGGCGTTGTCATGGTCGATCATCTTGTCAGTCCTTGGTTTACGAATCGCCGGTCACATGTGCGGGACGTTCTCGGGAATCTCGTAGAACGTCGGGTGGCGGTAGACCTTGTCCCCGCTCGGCGCGAAGAACGAGTCCTTCTCACCCGGACTGGAGGCCAGGATCGCGCTCGAACGCACCACCCAGATGCTCACGCCCTCGTTCCGGCGGGTGTAAACGTCCCGCGCATGCCGCAGCGCCATCTCGTCGTCGGCGGCGTGCAGGGAGCCGACGTGGACGTGATTCAGTCCGCGCTTACCGCGCAGGAACACCTCGTACAGCGGCCACTGCGCCTTGACCGGGTGGTCGTGGTTCTCGGTCATCGCGTTGCATCCTTCGTTGTCGATTCCTGCTGTGCGGAAGCCTGTTTCCGGGCGAACGCGGTCGCCGCGGCACGCACCCAGGCGCCGTCCTCGTGGGCCGCGCGTCGATTGGCGATCCGCTCGACGCTGGTGGCGCCGCCGCCCTTGATCACCGCCGTGAACTCGGTCCAGTCGGGCTGCCCGAAATCGTAGGAGCCGCGGTCGGCGTTCCACTTCAGATCCGGGTCGGGAAAGGTGACACCGAGCACCTGAGCCTGCGGCATCGACATGTCCACGAAACGCTGGCGAAGTTCGTCGTTGGTGTGCCGTTTGATGCCCCACGCCATCGACTGCTCGGTGTTCGGCGACCGGTCGTCCGGGGGGCCGAACATCATCAGTGCCGGCCACCACCAGCGGTTGACCGATTCCTGCACCATCGCGCGCTGCTCGGCGGTTCCGCGCATCATGGTGGCGAGGAGTTCGAACCCCTGACGCTGATGGAACGACTCCTCCTTGCACACCCGGATCATCGCGCGGGCGTAGGGACCGAAGGAACTGCGGCACAACGGGACCTGATTGCAGATGGCGGCGCCGTCGACCAGCCACCCGATGGTCCCGACGTCCGCGTAGGTCAGCGTGGGGTAGTTGAAGATCGAGGAGTACTTCTGCGTGCCGTCGATCAACTTCCGGGTGAGGTCCTCGCGGTCCACTCCGAGCGTCTCGGTCGCGGAGTACAGGTACAGCCCGTGACCGGCCTCGTCCTGCACCTTGGCCATCAGGATCGCCTTGCGGCGCAGCGACGGTGCGCGAGTGAGCCAGTTCCCCTCGGGCTGCATGCCGATGATCTCGGAGTGCGCGTGCTGGGCTATCTGCCGGACGAGCGTCTTGCGGTAGCCGTCCGGCATCCAGTCTCGCGGCTCGATCCGCTGGTCGTTCGCGATGGTCTCGTCGAACAGCGCCTGCAGGTCGGCGGTGGCTTCGGTTGTCGTCATATGTTCCTCGCTGCGCCCGATTTACTACCGAACGATCGGTCGATAATTACAGTATGCACGAGCGTGACCCACGACACAAGATCGGGGCCACGCCCTGGACTTTCGGCGCTGTCGGCGGCCCGGCTCAGCGCCCCTGAAACACCGGCGACCGCTTGCCGAGGAAGGCTGCCACCGCCTGGCGGTGATCCTCGCTCGCGCCGAGCGTCACCTGCGCGCGCTGCTCCGCGACGAGTGCGTCGGCAAGCGAGCCGTCGGCACCGAGCAACGCCTTGACCTCCCGGAAGGCACGCGTCGGACCGCTCGCCAGACCGCGCGCGGTCGCGACTGCCGACTCGGCCAGGTCCGCGTCGGGCACCACCCGGTGCACGAGCCCCCAGTCGAGCGCCTGCCCCGCGGTGAACCGGTCGCCGAGCAATATCAGTCCCGCTGCCCGGCTCGCGCCGACCGCCCGGGCCAGCGTGTGACTGAGCCCCGAATCGCTCGCCAGCCCGATTCCGGTGAAGGCCGTCGAGAACTTCGCACCCTCCCCGGCGATCCGGACGTCCCCGGCGAGCGCGATCCCGAGCCCGGCGCCGACGCACGCCCCGTTCACCGCGACTACCACCGGGACCTCGATCGCGGCCAGCGCGGTGACGAGTGGGTTGTAGTGCTCGGCGACGGTGTCCATCGCGTGCGCGGGGTCGGACTCCAGCGCGGCGGCGTGCTCGGCGAGGTCCTGTCCGACGCAGAAGTTCCTGCCCTCGGCCGCGAGCAGAACTGCCCGCGTCCCGGGGTCGGCGCCGGCCCGGACGACCGCGGCCAGCAACTGCTCCTTGAGCGCCCGGTCGAGGGCGTTGGCGGCGGCGGGCCGCCGCAGGGTGACGGTGGCCAGACCGTCACTGTGGTCGTATCCGACGACTTCGGTACTCATCTTCGCTCCTGACGACGGCCCGGTCCTACGACCAGGCATGGAATCCCCGACCGGTCTTTCGACCCAGTTCACCGCGAGCCACCTTCTGCCGCAGCAGTTCCGGGGGCGCGAAGCGCGGCCCGAGGGTCTGCTCCAAGTGCTCGGCGATGGCCAGGCGCACATCCAGACCGACGAGGTCCGTCGACCGCAGCGGACCCATCGGGTGCCGGTAGCCCAGTTCCATCGCCCGGTCGATCGACTCGGCGTCCGCGACGCCCTCCTCGAGCATGCGGATCGCTTCGAGCCCGAGCATCACGCCCAGCCTGCTCGTCGCGAATCCGGGCGAGTCGTTGACCAGGACCTCCGACTTGCCGAGGTCCGCGACCCATCCGCGCACCCGGTCGACGACCTCGGGGGCGGTCTCCGGCGCCCGGACGATCTCCACCAGCGCGGACGCCGGGACCGGGTTGAAGAAGTGCATCCCCAGGAACCGGCTCGGGTCTTCCAGTGCGGCACCAAGTTCCGCGATGGAGATGGAACTGGTGTTGCTGGCGATGATCGTCTCCGGGTGCACCGTCTTCGCCACCGCAGCCAGGACCTCGAGCTTGAGCGCGACCAGTTCGGGCACCGCCTCGACGACGAGGTCCGCCGTCGCGGGCAGTTCGTCGATCGCCCCGACCGTCGTCACCCGGGCGAGGATCTCCGCCGGCGCCGCGTCGAGCTTTCCGCGTTCGTGTGCGCGGTCCAGGCCGTCCGCGACGCGCCGATGGGCGGCCGCGGCGTCACCGGTCTCGGCGATCACGACATGCGCTCCCAGCATCGCGAACACCTGCGCGATGCCGGCGCCCATCCGGCCGCCGCCGACCACGCCTACCGTTGCGGGACTTGTCATGTCGTCTTCTCCAGGAATCGAGTCATACGGTCGTGCTTGTCCGCGCCCTCGAAGAGCACGGCCTGCGCGAGGTCGTCGGAGAGGGGGTGCGCGCCGGGGGCGTCGAGCACGGCCTTGGTCAGGCGCAGGGCCAGCGGCGAGGACCGGCCGATCCGGTCGAGCACCCGGTGCGCGGCGGCGAGCAGGTCCCCCGGCTCGACCACCTCCATCACCAGCCCGCAGGTCGACGCGGCGCCGGCATCGAGCAGTCGCCCGCCGAGCAGCACCTGCCGGGCGATCGACATCCCGACCAGCCCGGGCAGCCGGTAGCTGGCGCCCGCCGCAGCGATGATGCCGAGACCCGGCTCGGGGTTGCCGAACACCGCGCGCGATGTTGCGATCCGCATGTCGCAGGCGTAGGCGAGCTCGGCGCCGCCACCGAGCGCGTAGCCGTCGATTGCCGCGACGGTCGGCATGGGCAGCGCCGCGATGCGGTCGAAGAGGTTGCGGTTGATGCCGGCCAGGGCGTCGTCTCGACCACGCGCGCGCAGCTCCGCGATGTCGGCACCGGCAGCGAAGTCACCACCCGCACCGGTGAGCAGCAGCAGCTTGGGCGCCCGCTCGAGCCGGGCGCAGACCTCGTGCAGTTCACCGATCATGGCGGCACCGATGGCGTTGCGTTGCGCCGGGCGGTCGAGGGTGACCACCAGTCGGTCCGGTTGTTCGTCGACCGTCAGGGCGATGGGGGCTGCTGCCACGTCGGACTCCTTGCACCGTTGGTCCTTCATTAATAACCGAACCTTCGGTCGGTTGGCAACCCCTCGTTCGCACGTCGTGTCGAGTAACCGGCATCCACCGAGGCCTGAGAGTATGGCGGCATGAGCACGCGTACCCCCCGCCGCACCGGCCAGCCCGGACGCCCCGGCTACGACCTCGACTCGCTGCTGTCCGTCGCGGTGAAGGTCTTCAACGACCGCGGGTACGACGGCACGAGCATGGAGGCGCTCTCCCAGAAGCTCGGCATCAGCAAGTCGTCGATCTACCACCACGTGTCGGGCAAGACGGAACTGCTGCGCCTCGCCCTCGACCGAGCCCTCGACGCGCTGTTCGCGGTGACCGAGGAGGAGCTCACCACCTCCGGTCCCGCGATCGACCGGCTCGAGCACATGGTGCGTCGCAGCGTCGAGGTGCTCGTCGACGAGTTGCCCTACGTGACCCTGCTGCTCCGGGTGCGGGGCAACACCACCGTCGAACGGCGCGCGCTGGCCCGCAGGCGCGAGCTCGACACGTTCGTCGCGAACCTGGTCGTGGACGCCGCGGCCGAGGGCGACCTGCGGCCGGACATCGATTCGGCCCTGACCAGCAGGCTGCTGTTCGGCACGGTGAACTCGCTGATCGAGTGGTACAACCCGCAGGTCGGCGGATCCACCGAACGGCTGGCGGACGCGGTCGTCGCCATGACCTTCGACGGTTTGCGCACCACCGGGGACTGACCCGCCGAGGCCCCGAGCCCGCGGACACTTGACAGCTCCGCGGCTTCGCGCGATGGTAATTACCAACCGAACGTACGGTGGGAATGGAGATCCGATGAGCAGGAAGCTGCAGAGCTACGTCCAGGGCAAGTGGTACACCGCCCCGGACGAGGGCACGCCCCTCGCGAGCGCCGTCGACGGCACCGAGGTCGCACGCATCTCGGCCACCGGGCTCGACGTCGACGGCATGCTCGACTACGCACGCACCGTCGGCGGCCCGGCGATCGCCGAGCTGACCTTCCACGAGCGCGCGAGCCGACTCAAGGAACTCGGCCTCCTGCTGATGGCCGGCAAGCAGGAGTTCTACGACCTTTCCGTCGCGACCGGCGCTACCACCCGCGACTCGGCGGTCGACATCGACGGCGGCTTCGGCACCCTGCTGAGCTACGCCGGCAAGGGCAAGCGGGAGTTGCCCAACGACACCGTCTACCTCGACGGTCCGCCGGAACGGCTCGGTCGCGGCGGCACGTTCGTCGGCCAGCACGTCTACACCGCGCGCAAGGGCGTCGCGGTGCAGATCAACGCGTTCAACTTCCCGGTCTGGGGCATGCTCGAGAAGCTGGCGCCCGCGTTCCTGGCCGGTATGCCCTCGGTGGTCAAGCCCGCCAGCCAGACCGCCTACCTGACCGAGCTGGTGTTCCGCCGGATCATCGAGTCCGGCCTGCTGCCGGAGGGTTCCGTGCAGTTGCTCTGCGGCAGCGCCCGCGGGGTCCTCGACCACCTCGGCGGCCAGGACATGGTCGGCTTCACCGGTTCCGCGGACACCGCCGCCACCCTGCGCAGCCACCCCAATGTGGTCGGCGAGGGCGTGCACCTGGGCGTCGAGGCCGACTCGCTGAACTGCTCGATCCTCGGCGACGACGTCCAGCCGGGCACCGAGGAGTTCGAGCTGTACGTCAAGCAGCTCGTCACCGAGATGACGGTCAAGGCAGGACAGAAGTGCACGGCCATCCGGCGTGCGCTGGTCCCCACCCCACTGGTCGACGACGTCATCTCCGCTGCGCGCGAACGCCTCTCGAAGATCGTCGTCGGAAACCCGGCGAACGACAGCGTCCGGATGGGCCCACTTGCGAGCCTCGAGCAACGCGACGAGGTGCTGCGCGCGCTGCGCGGACTGACCAAGTCCGCCGAGATCGTCGTCGGCGATCCGGAGAACTTCGAGGTGGTCGGCGCCGACGCGGTCACCGGAGCCTTCCTTCCTCCGATCCTGTTGCGCGCCAACGCGGACGCCACCGAACCGCACGACATCGAGGCATTCGGCCCGGTGTCCACCGTGATCGGCTACGACGGCATCGAGGACGCGATTGCGCTCGCCGCCCGCGGCAAGGGCAGCCTCGTCGCGTCGGTGATCACCCGCGATCCCGCCATCGCCCGCGCCCTGGTGCTCGGTCTCGCCCCGTTCCACGGCCGGGTCCTCGTCCTCAACCGCGAGGACGCCAAGGAGTCCACCGGCCACGGGTCGCCGCTGCCCACCCTGGTGCACGGCGGGCCTGGCCGCGCGGGCGGTGGTGAGGAACTCGGCGGCATCCGGGGAGTACTGCACCACATGCAGCGCACGGCAATTCAGGCGAACCCGGACATCCTCACCGCCGTCGGCAACCGCTGGGTCACCGGGTCCGCGCAGCCGGTCGGCGACGTGCACCCCTTCCGGAAGTGCCTGGCGGAACTGCGGCTGGGCGACACCGTCGTGGCCGGACCGCGCGTGGTCACCCTCGAGGACATCGACCACTTCGCGGAGTTCACCGGCGACACCTTCTACGCCCACACCGACCCGGCCGCCGCCGCCGCGAACCCGCTGTTCGGCGGGATCGTCGCTCACGGCTACCTGGTTGTGTCGCTGGCGGCCGGCCTGTTCGTGGAGCCCAACCCGGGCCCGGTGCTCGCAAACTTCGGCGTCGACTCGCTGCGGTTCCTCACCCCGGTCAAGGCCGGCGACGCGCTGACCGTGACGCTCACCGCGAAGCAGATCACCCCGCGCACCAGCGCCGACTACGGCGAGGTGCGCTGGGACGCGGTGGTCACGAACCAGAACGACGAGGTCGCCGCCACGTACGATGTGCTTACCCTGGTCGCGAAGACGGCATGACCGGCGGCACAGCGGGCGACCTGGCACGGGAGATGTTCGCGGGCGATCTGGCCTCCGCCGCGCTGGGCATCGAGGTCGCCGAACTCGCGCCGGGTCGCGCGGTCGCCACCATGACCGTCACCCAGACGATGGTCAACGGACACGGAATCACCCACGGCGGGTTCGTGTTCACCCTCGCGGACACCGCGTTCGCGCTCGCCTGCAACGGCTACGGGGTGCCCGCGGTGGGGGCCCAGGCGGACATCCGGTTCGTCCGAGCCACCCGCCTCGGCGACACCCTGACGGCCGTCGCAACGGAACGAGCACGCTACGGCCGCAACGGAATATACGACGTGACCGTCACCTCGTCCGATGCACTCGTCGCCGAGTTCCGGGGCACCAGCCGAACCACGCGCTGACGCACCTGTACGCGATCTGCACCCCAGTCGGGGTACAGATCGCGCACAGTCGGCGTAGCCGAGTTCAGCCGGCGAGGGCGTGCGACCGGTAGCCGTGGGCCTCGGCAACGGCGGTGGAGAGCAGCTCGCCGTCATGCACGCTCAGGCCGGCCGCGAGCGCGCGGTCGGCCGCGGTGGCCCGGCGCCAGCCCAGGTCGGCGATCTCGAGCACGTACGGCAACGTCGCGTTGGTGAGCGCGAAGGTGGACGTGCGGGGCACCGCGCCGGGCATGTTCGCGACGCAGTAGAAGACCGAATTGTGCACGCGGAAAGTGGGTTCGGCGTGGGTGGTGGGTCGCGAATCCTCGAAGCAGCCGCCCTGGTCGATGGCGATGTCCACCAGGACCGAACCGGGCTTCATCCGGGACACCAACTCGTTGGACACCAGCTTCGGCGCCCGCGCTCCGGGAATCAGCACGGCGCCGATCACCAGGTCTGCCCCGAGCACCGCCTGCTCGAGTTCGAGCCGATTCGAGGCCACCGTGCGCACCCGGCCGTGGTACTGCGCGTCGATCTCACGCAGCCGCGCCGGATTCAGGTCCAGCACCGTGACGTCGGCGTGCATGCCCGCCGCGATGGCCGTCGCATTCTGTCCCGCCACCCCACCGCCGAGCACCACCACGTTGGCGGGGCGCACGCCCGGAACCCCGCCCATCAACACTCCCCGGCCACCCGAGTTCGTCATCAGGTGGTAGGCCCCGGCCTGCGGCGCGAGCCGCCCAGCGACCTCGCTCATCGGGGCGAGCAGCGGCAGCGACCCGTCGGCTGCCTGGACCGTCTCGTAGGCGATGGCCGTGGTGCCCGAGTCGACCAGCGCATCGGTGCACTCGCGCGAGGCGGCCAGGTGCAGATAGGTGAAAAGCACCTGATCCCTGCGGAGGCGCGAGTACTCCTCCGCGATCGGTTCCTTCACCTTCAACAGCAGTTCCGCCTCTGCCCACACGTCCGCTGCGTGGGGGAGGATCCGCGCCCCCTCCGCCCGGTAGTCGGCGTCGGCGAAGGACGAACCCGCGCCCGCCTCGGTCTCGACGAGCACCTCGTGCCCGTGGGCGACTAGTTCGTGGACGCCGGCCGGGGTGATGGCGACGCGGTACTCGTGGTTCTTGATCTCTCGGGGAATTCCGATTCTCATCTGTGGTGTCCTCGGGGGTGGGAGACGGCGCGATCGGCGCCGACACCAGTATGAATTTCCTCGTGATTCATGCCTAGAAGCCTGGCGATAATTCTCTAGAATCGATCTATGGCAGCCGACAATTCGGCATCGCGACCGAATACCCCCGGCCGACCGAACGATGTTCGGCAGACGCGCCTGGACGAGACCGACCACGTGTTGCTCGCACAGCTCACCCGCGACGCCCGCACCCCCAACAACGCGCTGGCCCAGATGGCCGGAATCGCGCCGTCGACCTGTCTGGCCCGTGTGCGTTCGCTGGTCGAGCGCGGCGTGATCCGCGGGTTCCACGCCGACGTCGATCCCGCCGCACTCGGCCGCGACCTCGAGGCGATGATCTCCGTTCGGCTGCGCGCCGACGCACGCCCCCACATGGCGCAGTTCGCCGACCGGATGTCCGTTGTCCCCGAGGTGCTCGACGTCTACTTCATCGCCGGTGCGGACGACTACCTCCTGCACGTGGCGATGCGCGACACCGCCGCCCTACGGGACTTCGTGCTCGACCACTTGTCCGCACGACCCGAGGTCGCGGCGACGGAGACCATCCTGGTGTTCGAACACATCCGGCCACGCCCGGGCACCTAGGCCCTCGGCTCGGCCGCCGAGGACCTAGGGCGGATCACGGAAGAAGTTTGTCCAACAACGGATTTGAGAACACCCGATGCGGGTCGTGCGCGTTCAGTGCCGCCCGCGCCGAGTCCCAGTCGTCGCCTGCGGGCGCACCGGCCCGGTACGTCTCGGGGATGACGGTCTCGATCGTCTCGCCGTCGCTGAACCCTGCCTCGTCGGTGAACGCCCAGCCCTTGGCCCACTCCGGGCGGAACGTCGCGTAGTCGCCGCTGTAGTTCGACCGCATGAACCGTTCCATCTCACGGAAGTAGGCGGCCTGCCCCGAGGTCCCCGGCACCCCCACCACGTTCATCCAGATCGCGGTGTCCCATTCGGGATGGTCCGGGCGCGGGCGCAGGGCGGAGATGGTCGGCGGCCCCGCGGTCTCCACCACCACCTCGGACTGGTCGTCGAGGCCGCACAACCGAACCTCGAAGGGCCCGTTGATCGGGTACTGCCCCTTCGCCTGGAGGTCCCGCTGGCGGGAGTTGTGCCAGGTCGTGAACTCGTTGATCACCCGGGCGATGTTCGCTCGCCTGGTGATGACGACGCCGCCGCCCGCGGTCATCCGCAGGGTGGTGGCGCGCAGGTAGAACATCACGTCCTTCGACCAGCCCCACAGGTCCGCGGTGCCGGTCGCCGCCAGGCCCGCCGCGATGGTGGCGAACTGGGCCTGCCCGAACAGGGGGGTCGCGGACCCGATCCCGCGGGTGATCTGGCCGAGCGGGTCCGTGACCGCCTTGGGGATGCTGTCGGAGTAGGGGTAGTTGTACGGCCCGGTGACCTCCCGGGACTGCGGGGGCTTGACCGCGGTCGGGGTCCACACCTTCAGCCAGGGCGTCTCGGTGAAGGGGAACCAGATCGCCTCCACCCGCCCGGAACGGGCGACGTAGCTCTCGAAGGTCCGGCCGGGAGAGCCTGCCGGAGCAAACAACTCACGCCAGGGAATGTCCATGACGGACTCGCAGCGCAGCCGGTAGTTCGCGCCGGCCTGCAGGGTCACCGAGGTGACGAAGGTACGGCCGAGATGGGTCAGCAGGGGCCGGATCGCGGGATCGTCGCGGCGGAACTCCCGCAGCACGTACTCGCCCTTGCCTGAATCCCACACCACCGCGGTCAACGCGGTCACGAGGTTGCTCAGCGAGCCGAACGAGGCGCCCGGAGCGGCCTTCTCGCCGTCCGCGGGAAGCGTGGCGCCGTGCGCGTCGATCGCCAGGACACCCGCGATGGACAGCTCCCCGATGGCGGGCGAGTTCGCCCAGCCGAGGCCGTGGTTCTGCAGTTCGCCGAGGACCGCGCCGACCATCGCGCCGGGGCCGGCGGTGACGGTCGAGCGCCCCGCGTCGGCGGACGCGTTGACGGCGATCGAGTTCAGCCGGGTCAGGGTGTCCACCAGGACCACCCGTTCGACGTTCTGGCCCGGCACCAGGGTCAGCGGGCTCCAGCCGTGCATCGTGCCCCGCGCCCGCAGCCGGTACCCGGTGGCGTGCGCCCAGTTCGCCAGCCGGACCACGTCACTCGCGTCGCGCGGCGTGCACGTCCACACCTGGTCGAACACGATCTCCTGGACCCAGTTCTCGTAACCCTGCTGGAACAGTGCGATGCCGTCGGGGAAGCCGGGCGGCACGGGCAGCGTCGCCCGGGGATCGGCGGAGGACAACGCGTGCGCCGGGGCCCACGCGAGTCCGGTCAGCGCGGTCGCGCCCGCGGCCGCAGCGAGGAACCCCCGCCGGGAGAGTTTCTGATCAGTCATGCGGGACAACCTAGGACATTTACGAGTCCACTGGCATCGAAATGTGGTCGATTGGGGGAGACCACCGCGCAGACCGCGCTGCAGGCCGCTCGCGCGTGGTGTACTGGACCGCATTGGCGTTACCCGAAATGCACATTCGGAGGAGACCCAATGACCGACACCGACCTCGATACCGAACCCGCCCCCGCCGGGCCCCCATCCGTGCGGCGGGGTTGGCCGGTGGTCGCGATCATCGTGCTCGCCGCGTTCGCCTTCCTCACAGGTCTCGCCGGCGGCTCGTTCCAGGGCAAACTGACCGAGGTCCAGAAGAACGACAACGCCTCGTACCTGCCCAGCTCGGCGGAGTCCACCGTCGTCGCCAACGAATCGGCGAAGTTCGTGACCGTGACGACGATTCCCGGTTTCGTCGTCTTTCACCGCGACAGCCCGCTGACGGCGGAGGACAAGGCCTCGATCGCCCGCGCACGGGAGGCCGTCGCGGCGGTCGACGGGGTCGACAAGTCCGGCATGACACCCACCCAGTACTCCGCGGACGGCACCACCGCCTCGCAGTACGTCCCCCTCGTCGCCAAGTCGAACGGCACCGACATCGAGGGCGACGTCCTGGCGCAGAACGAGCAGAACGTGATGGACGCGGCAAAGTCCGCCGCGACAAGCGAACTCGAGGTACTACCGGCCGGGCCGGGCGGGCTGCTGGTGGCGTTCATCGACGCATTCCAGGGGCTCGACGGCGCCCTGCTCGGCGCCGCCGTCCTCGTGGTCATCGTGATCCTGCTGATCGTCTACCGCTCCCCCGTGCTGTGGTTCTTCCCGTTGCTGTCCGCGGTGCTCGCCCTCGGGCTGTCGTCGATGGTCATCTACGTGCTCGCCAAGAACGACCTGCTGACGCTCACCGGCCAGAGTCAGGGCATCCTCTCGGTCCTGGTCCTCGGCGCGGGCACCGACTACGCCCTACTCCTGATATCCCGGTACCGGGAGGAACTGCACGCCTACCCCAACCGGTTCGACGCGATGATCCGGGCGTGGCGCGAATCCGCCCCCGCGATCAGTGCTTCCGCGCTCACGGTGATCCTGGGACTGCTGTGCCTGAGCTTCTCCGAGCTCAACTCGAACAAGAGCCTGGGACCGGTCGCGGCGATCGGCATCGGCTGCACCTACCTGGTCATGATGACCTTCCTGCCGGTGTTCCTGGCCGTCGCGGGCCGTTGGGTGTTCTGGCCTCGCATTCCGCGCGTCGACCACGCCGCCGACCTGGCCACACACGGAATGTGGGGCCGGATCGCGACGGCTGTCGGGCGACGCGACCGACCGGCCTGGATCGGCGCCACGGCGCTGCTGATCGTGTTGTTCGCGGTCGGCATCGGCAGCCTGCAGACGAACGGCCTGACCAGCACGGAGAACTTCACCAACAACCCCGACGCGGTCCAGGGCCAGCAGATCTACGACGCCAAGTTCGATCCCGGCACCGGCGCGCCCGCCGTGATCACCACCAACGCCGATCGGCTCGACCAGGTGATCGCCGTCGCCAGCACGGTGCCCGGCGTGGCCACCGAAACCGGCTCGGTATGCCTCCAGGTGGACTACGCCAAACTCGCCGAACTCGCCAAACTCGGCACCGCACCGGTCGCCGGCGGTCCCGAAACAGGTTGCCCACCATCGATACTGACGGTGCAGCCGATCGACGGCCGCACCATCGTCAACGCCACCCTCGCCGACTCCTACGACTCCCCTCAAGCCCTCGACACGGTCACCCGGCTGCGCGAGGCCGTGCACGCCGTTCCCGGTGCCGACGCGCTGGTCGGCGGCAGCTCGGCCACCACCGTGGACGTGCAGGCCGCATCGGTGCGCGACCGGAACCTCATCATCCCGATCGTGCTGGCGGTCATCTTCGTGGTGCTCGCGGTGCTGCTGCGGGCCCTCCTCGCGCCGCTGATCCTGATCGCGACCGTGGTTCTGTCGTTCGCCGCGACCCTCGGTGTGTGCGGGTTCTTCTTCACGCACGTCTTCCACTTCGCGGGCGCCGACCAGGCGTTCCCCCTGTTCGCGTTCGTGTTCCTCGTCGCCCTCGGCATCGACTACAACATCTTCCTGATGACCCGGGTCCGCGAGGAGTCCCTCACGCACGGCACTCGCGCCGGCGTCCGGCGCGGGCTCGCGGTCACGGGTGGCGTCATCACCTCGGCGGGCGTGGTCCTCGCCGCGACCTTCGCCGTGCTCGGCGTGCTCCCGCTGGTGTTCCTCGCCGAGATCGGATTCGCGGTGGCGTTCGGTGTCCTGCTCGACACGATCGTGGTGCGCAGCGTGCTGGTACCCGCGCTCTCGCACGACATCGGCCGCGCCATCTGGTGGCCCTCGACGCTGGCCCGCTCCGGCGACTAGCCCGGCCGGCCGGCCGGAATTCAGGGTCTTCCCCGATGCGGTGACCGGCGGGGCCTCTACGGTGAGCCTCGGCGTGGTTACACCGGACGGTGGGGAGGCACGAGTGACCGCAGTGCAGCGGGGGTGGCGCCGTGTGATCGGCGGCGTGCTGGTGGTCCTGATCGGTGTCGTCGTGGCGGCAGCCGCAGGAATCGCGGCGGCGACGGGGGCCGCGGCCCTCGTCGCCGTGCCGGCAGTGTTCCTGATCGGCGGGCTGGTCGTCTTCGCAGCAGTGGTGTTCGGCACCGCGTTCGCCGGATTCCGCCTGCTCCGCATCGCACGCCCGCTCGCGAGCGCAACCGTGCTCGCGGTGGCGGCGTCGACCCTGATGGTGGTCGGGGCGGGCATGACGGTGCTCCGGCCGTTTCCCGTACAGAATGCGGCAGCGGTGCCGTCCGAGGTTCGGTTCTGGGACCTGTCCACGGGCTCGCGCATCGCGTACGTCGACGCACCCGCGGCACCCGGTTCCCCGCGGCGCGGGACGCCCGTGATCTTCCTGCACGGCGGTCCGGGCACTCCGGGTGAGGGCATCCCCGTCGGCGGGGCCGAACTCGCCGCAGCAGGGTTCGACGTGTACGCGTACGACCAACTGGGGGCGGGACGCTCGAGTCGACTCGACGACGTGACCGGGTACACGGTCGCGCGGCAGGTGGCGGACCTCGAGGCGATCCGAAACACCCTCGGCGCCGAACAACTCGTCCTCGTCGGCCGGTCGTGGGGAGGTTCCCTCACCGCGCAGTACCTCGCCGCGCACCCCGACCGGGTGGCGAAGGCGGTGTTCGTGGCACCGGGAGCGATCTGGGGCGGCGGTTATGCCGACGGGGAGGTCGGCGAACCCTGGCACGACCTGTCGCCGGATCAGCAGTCGCGCTACGACGAGCTGACCAGCAGCCCGCGCGTGCTCGCCCAGGCACTGCTGATGGCGGTCAACGCGAATGCCGCCCACGCCCTGGTACCCGACGCGGAGGCCGACTCGTGGATGCACGCCGTCGCCCTCACCGGCCGCGACAACGCGTCGTGCGCGCACACGGTCACCGTGCCGCCGCACGACAATCCCCAGGGGTTCTACGTCAATCAACTCACGAACGCCGACTTCGCCGAGAACCCCGATCCGCGACCGCAACTGCGCGAGGCCGAAGTGCCATCACTCGTCATGGCCCCGCAGTGCGACTTCATCCGCTGGGCGGTGACCCGCGAGTACCGCGACGTCCTGCCCGAGGCGACACTCGTGGAGGTTCCCAACGCCGGACACGCCGTCTCGACCGACCAGCCGGCCACGTTCGTCGCGTTGCTCCGCGCATTCGTCCTCGACGAACCGCTGCCCCTGCCGGCCTACACCGCGGCCGAACCACCACCCGGACGCTGGACCCGCTGACACACGAGCTGTCACATTCGGGGCCCGGCGGACGACACACGGTGGTAACGGAACCTTCGGAAGTATCACGAATTTGCGGAACCTACGGCACACTCGATGGCGATTGCCACCTCCTGTAGGGACCTCACCGACTCGAAATGGAGTGTCATGTCGTCACGTTCGTCAACCGGTCGATCACGTCGATTCCTCGCCGCCGCTGTCCTGGCGGCCGCCGCAGGTGCGGCACTGCCCGCCACCGCCAATGCCGACGTCACACCGACCACGCTCGTGAACGGCGTGCTCTCGACCGTCGGCGGCTGCCAGACCCCCTTCCGCGAGGTGATCCTCACCTGCACCCGGTTCGAGACCCTGACACCCCAGTTCCCGGTGGTTCTGGACCTGAATCCGTTCGGCACCAATATCGTCGCGCTGGGCGCGGGTCTGCTCCCGGACGGCAGCATGCGACCCCTGCTCGTGTCTCGGTTGGAGGCCACCCTGCAGGTCGCCCACCGCTACCCGCTGTCCCCGATCATCGTCAGCGGCGGGGTGCCGCAGAACGGGATCACCGAGTCCCGCGCGATGCGCGACTGGCTGATCGCGCACGGCATCCCCGCGTTCCGGATCACCGAGGAGTACACCTCGCGGTCGACGGTGGAGAACGCACAGAACACCAACGTGATCCTCGCCCAGCGTGGCGCCACCAGCGCCGTGGTGGTGACCTCGCCCGACCATCTGCAGCGGGCCATGGTCGACTTCCGGGTCGCGGTGGGTGGTCGAATCCCGATCGCCGGTGTCGTCGCACCGTTCTGACCCGAGTTCGCAGATTCGCCACCGAACCGGCTGCCGTGGTGGAAATCTGAAGCCATGACGGCACATGTCGATCACGCGCAGGATGTTCGCTGATGTCCCGGCCGGTGCGGGTGGTGGTGCTGGGCGCGGGATCGTGGGGCACGACCGTGGCGTCGCTTGCCGCGCGGAACACCCCCACCCTGCTGTGGGCTCGGGAAACCGACGCCGCCGACGAGATCAACACCGAGCACCGCAACACCCGATACCTCGGTGACCACCTGCTGCCCCCGGACCTGCGGGCCACCACCGACATCGTCGAGGCCGCGAACGCGGCGGACGTCCTCGTCGTGGGGGTGCCGTCGCACGCGGTGCGGGAGACACTGAGCGAGATCTCCGACGAGGTGCGGGCGTGGGTGCCGGTGCTCTCGCTCGCGAAGGGCCTCGAGCCGGGGACCCGACTGCGGCCGACCGAGGTGATCTCAGAATGTCTGCCCGGTCATCCCGTGGGGCTGCTGGCCGGTCCGAACCTCGCGAAGGAGATCATCGCCGGCATGGCCGCGGCCTCGGTCGTGGCCACGGAGGACGAACGGGTGGCCGCCGCGCTGCAGCCGCTGTTCGCGTCGCCGGTGTTCCGGGTGTACCGCAACACCGACGTCCTCGGCTGCGAGCTGGGCGGCATCCTCAAGAACATCGTCGCAATCGCGTCTGGCATGGCCGACGGGCTCGGCGTCGGCGACAACACCCGAGCCATGGTGCTCGCCCGCGGACTCGCCGAGATGATCCGGCTCGGTGAGGCGATGGGCGCGCACCAGCGCACCTTTGCCGGGCTGACCGGCGTCGGCGATCTGATCGCCACCTGCATCAGCCCCAGTTCCCGCAACCGACGGGTCGGCGAGTATCTCGCCAAGGGGATGACGCTCGAGCAGGCCGTCGCGGAGTTGGGTCAGGTCGCCGAGGGAGTCAAGACCGCACCGACGGTGATGGAACTGGCCCGCGACCACGGCGTCGAGATGCCGATCGCCGCCGAGGTCGAGGCCGTCGTCGCCGGCCGCCACTCCCCCGCGGAGGCGTACCGCGGCCTCCGCCGAATCGCCCCCGGCGACGAGGACGACCTGGTCTGAGCGACGAGGGCCGCCCGGGAGTTCCGGACGGCCCCGTCTCGACCGACACTGCTCGGCAGTACCCCGATCAGCTCGCGAAAGTCGGAGCGACGGATCCCACGAGGTCGAGCTTGACGCCCATCGCCGGCCAACTCTGCTCGGCCATGCCTGCCACGTCCAGGGCGAGGCCGCTGTCGAAGATGCCGGTGCTGAAGCCGACGGACTTCACCGAGTACGTCACGTCGAAGGTGACGGTCTTGTTGCCGATCGCCGAGACCAGCCAGCCGGCTGCATTGCTGACCGCGACCCCGGCGTTCGCCGACGCGTTCGCTGTGACGTACGCGGTCGTCATCGCGCCGTTCTGCCAGGACGTCACCTTCGCGGTGCCGTCGACATACAGGAGCGCGACGGGATTCAGGTCGACGAGCTTGGTGATCAGCCGGTCCGGACCGGCGGTGGCCGAGATCGTGGTCCGGTACGTCACCTGACCGTTGACCGCGATCTGATTGCTCCCGACGATCGCCTTGGTCACGACGAGGTTGTCGACGGTCACGGTGGCCGAGGCAGGAATATCCGGGACACTCGCCGTGGACCCGAAGTCCGACAGAATCGAACCAGCGGACGCGGTGGCCGCTGTCGCGGCGAGACCACCGGCGAGCAACGAGGTGGCGGCGACAACGGACGCGACGCGACGCATCGTGGTACGGGACATTCAGAATCTCCATTCGTAGGGTAGGAACACGGCGCCTCGGCCCCCGAGCTCGACGAACGTGCGTCGCGCCATCGTATGGACGCGCACAGCTTCCCGTCGGAGAATCAATAATGTTGCAGCACTTGACTATTCGTTTGGATTATCAAATGCCAGTTCCTGGGTTTGCCCTCGGATAGCCGAGCATCGGATGGACAAGGCCCGGCCCCGGATACACGAAAGGGGCCGCCCGGCACGCCGGACGACCCCTTCGGTAGTGCTACTAGCTGCCGTTCCCGATGACGCCGCTGATCACGTCGGCCACGAATCCGGCCGGGTCGGTGATGATGGCAGAACCGGCGGAACCAGTACCGCCCTCGGACGAGCCCAGACCCAAGTCCGCAGAGCCGCCGGTCAGCCCCTCGACCAGGTTCGCCGAACGGATGGTGGCGAAGACGCCCATCGGGTTGAACTTCTGGGTGGTTGCGAAAGCAAAGACGTCGAAGGAAAGGCCGCTGTCGAGCGCGGTCCCGACCTTGGCACTCGACGGGACCCGGTAGGTAACCTCGAGGGTGAGGGTCGCGTTTCCGATCACGGAGGTCCGCCAGCCGGAGTTCGCAACCGTCAGGCTGTTGTCCGCGGCGTTCACCACCGGGGTGACCTTCGCGTCCTGCTGGCCGTTGAACAGGCTCCAGGCGTTGACCTTCGCGCTGCCCTCGACGTACTCGAAACCTGCCGGGTGGAAGTCCGTGATTTTGGTGATGGACCGGTCGAGACCGCTGGGCACAGAGAAGGTGGTCCGGTAGGTGACCTTTCCGCCCGGCGCGACGGTGCCGTCGCCGACGACCTGCTTGGTCACCAAGATGTTGTCGGCCTTCTTGGTGGCCGCGTGCGCCTTCTGCTCGGCGGGCGGGGTCGCCGTGCCCGACGAGCCCGCGCTACCGAGGTCGACGGAGCCGGCGGCCGCGGCGGTGCCCGCGCCGAGGGTGAGACCGCCCGCGAGCAGCGCAGCAGCGGCGACGACGGATGCGGCGCGGCGCATCGACTTACGTGACATGCAGATCCTCCAGGTGAATGGAACACGTGCACGACGGTTTGCTGCCGAAACGCTCGACCCCCGTCGCGTGCGCGTTCTTTATATCGGACAAGCGTCCAACTTCATGTCCGTTTTGCGAATGACATCCGGTGTGGCCTCGGTCACCCGGTGCCGGCGTCGAGGAGGCCGAATTGTTGCGCAAGCTCACGAAGACGCCTACTGTGGCGCCCATGAAGCGCATCCTCGTAGTTCGCCGCCGTAGCGGGGTCTGATTCGGACCGACCCCTCGCTGCGGGTCGTTGAGCTACGAGTTGGTCCTCCCTTCATTCCAGGAAGACCGCTTCGATGAACACTCTCCAGGCTTTCCACTCCAGCACCCCCGCAGACCCGTTCGCCTCGCGCTACGGCACCCCGCTGCCCCGCGAGATGCGAGCCGACTGCGCCGGAATGAGCTGGCGCACCTTCCTCGCGACCTACTCGCCCACGAACGGCCCGGTCCGGTTCGGCCGCTGGTCAGTCACCCCGCTCGGCGCCGGGAACAGCGAGTACAAGGCCACGCTCGGACTCGGCGACACCATCCGCCAGGCGACAACCGTCGCCGGCGGCCCGGTCTCGGCGCTCACCACGATGCTGTACGAAGCCGGGTTCCAGCTCGAGATCCTGTCCTTCCACCAGATCCGCGTCGCGGGCGGTCGCACCGCCACCTTCCTGCTGTGCGAGCACGCCGGCCGCACGCACTGGGCGCTCGGCATGGGCGACACCGCGACCGAGTCGTCCATCGAAGCGATGATCGCGGGCGCGAACCTGCTGCACGGCTGACAGCGGCGGCGGTGACCACCCCGCTATCGAGGAGTCCTGCGGTTCAGGGCATCTCGACGGTCTCGGCGCGCGCGATCTCCGCGATCGCCCGGCGCAGGTACCCCGACGCGGGGGCCTGCGCCGTCGACAGCAGGTCGGCCAGCACGACCAGCGCGTGCCTGGCCACCGCGAACCGATCCTGCGGTCCGCTCTCCTCGTCGGGGTCGGTGAGCCCGAGCGCACCGGTCAGTACCGTGACCAGCAACGGAACCTGCAGGTCGGGCAGCCACGTCGTCGCACCACGCGCGCAGCGCTCGAGCGCCTCCTGAACGGACTCGCCGGTCAGCCCGTCCGGGTGCAGGTCCTCGAGTACTTCGCGGACCATCGCCGAGTGCACCGCGCGCACCCGTTCGAGGTCGAGAGGCCGCAGCTTCTCGCACGACTCCTCGAAGGCGTCTCGGTCGGGAACACGAGCCGCGGTCACGGCCTCGTCGGTGGCGGATGCGATGTCGCGGGCGGCCCGCGGCCATTCGGTCGGCCACATCGTCTCGATCGTCTCCTCGAATCAGTGGCACCGAATTCGCTTGATTCTCACTGCAGTTCGGCGCGCATCAGAAATACGTTGTAGTCAGACCACGTCGACACCGTGAAGTACAGCTCGTTGTCGGTCGACCACGGGTGGATGAACCCACCGTACAACTCGGGGAATCGGTCGATACCGACGAGCGGCACCGACGGCGACCACGTGCCCTGCGGGGCGTCCGACTCACGCAGGGTGATCGCCGTCTTGGCGGTGTCGAGGTAGGTCATCTGCCACCGAGCACGCCCCTCGTCGTACCGGACCGACAGCTCCCCCGCGGGCCCGTTCAGGATCGGCGTGGCGGAGGCCGGCCCACCGACCGCGGTCCAGTTCCCGTCGCTCCAGTACTGGTACGCCGACTTGTTCAGCACCTGATCCACGGGCACACGCGCCAGCCCGATGTCACCGAGCCTGGTGTTGGGCGTACCGAACATGTAGACGTACCCACCCTGCGGAACCATCGCCGACACCTGGAAGCGTGCCAATCCGAAAATGTTGTCCCACTGCGCATACGGGTCCTTCGTCCAGTTCTGGCCCCCGTCGTCCGAGTAGGCGATTCCACCGTGGTTGGTGAACATCGTGCCGGGAATGCTGTTCCAGGTGCGGATCGACATGTAGCTCAGGTACTGCCGGGAACCGATGGCGAAGCCGGAGGTGGGGATCGTGGTGATCTCCACGTTGTCGAGTTTGCGACTGTCCAGAATCTCCGCGGCGTGGCATCGACTGTCCTGCACCATCGAGTCGAAAGTCATTCCGTCCGAGAGGTTTCGGTCGGTACTGAACGCGAGGACGTTGCTCCGCCAGTCCTCACCCTGCCCGCCCGGCGGATGAAATCCGCGACCGACGGTGTCCCCGAAGGCCACCGCCACCTTCCCCGGCTCGCTCTCCCACATGATCCCCAGATCGGTCCCGTTCACCTGCCAGCGCTTGTCGGTGCGGTTCACCGAACTCGCTCCGGTCTCCTTGGCGACCGTGGTCACCGCCCCGACCTTCGGCGCGGGACGGGCCGCGGCGAGGGTGGCGTGCTCGGTGACGGGGTGCACCAGCGGCGGTCGCTCGGGCAAGGGTCCGCCGTCCGGCCCCGGTACCGGGATGCCCAGGTTGAAGGGGGTGAACCTGACGCCGATCTGGGGCACACCCAGATCGCTGGACAGGCTGCCGGGGAGCTGGTCCGCCCCGTCCGTGAGATCCGGGCACGGATCGGTGCACGGGTTCGTGGGCAGCGCCGGCGCCGCGATCCGGGTGGTCGGCGTGACCGGCGCGGGATACGGCACCTGCGTCACCACCGGGAACGGAATAGGCACCTCGAGGCGCTCGGGCACCACCGATGCATGGGTCGCGGGTGGGTCGGTCGAGCAGGGGCCGGTACCCGGCGCCCCGCCCGATCCCGGCTGCGCAACTGCACCTCCCTGGCCCCCGAACACCCCGACCCCCGCCACCACGACGAGAACAGCGACCCCGACCACACTTCTGCGCATGAATCCTCCTCGGGGATCAGCGTGCACCATCGGAGGCCGTCCATCGCGGAGGAGGATCGACGTTTCTTCGTCACACCCCTAGGCTGTCGGGCTGGACCAGAAGCGAGGTGTAGTCCGTGCCCGAATCCCTGCCCTGCCGGGTCGGCCCGTATTCGTCGGGGCCGCCGCAGGAAGCACTGTCCGTGCACATGCCCCGGCTCGACCGGTTCGGCCTGGCACAACTCTGGCGCGCGCTGGTCGTCGGTGCGGTCATCCTGGCGTGCGCTCTCTTCGCCCTGGTCACCAAGCCGCTCACCCGACGGGAGATGGGCTGGGCGGACGCAGCCTCCGAGGGCGTCGTGAACGCGTTCGAGGCGCTCGGCCCGACGTTCGTCAAGCTCGGGCAGTTGATGGCCTCGTCCTCCGGGATGTTTCCCGCCCCGCTGGCCAACGCCTGCCTCCGCTGCCTCGACGACGTCCCGCCCGTCCCGGCCGAGCAGGCACGGGCGGTCGTCGCGGCAGACCTCGGCAGGCCGGTCGAGGAGTTGTTCACGAGCTTCGACGACGAGCCGCTGGCGGCTGCCTCCGTTGCCCAGGTCCACGCCTGCGTGCTTCCGGACGGAACGGAAGCCGTCATCAAGGTGCAGCGACCCGGCATCTACCGGCGGATGCTGATCGACCTGCGCACGGCGTACTGGGGTGCCCGGATGCTCGAACGCTTCGCCGAGTTCTTCCGCATCGCGAACGCGACCGCCATCATCCGCGACCTGCACAACGCGACCATGACCGAGCTCAACAGCGCCGTCGAGGCGGACCGTCAGACCCGTTTCCGCGACGCGCTGTGGGCGTTCGGCGACAACCGCGGGGTGACGGCGCCCGAGGTGTACTGGCCGTACTGCGGCCCGCACGTGATCTGCATGGAGCGGATGCACGGAACCCCCCTCGACCGAATCGAGGCCGACGGCACCGCCGACACCCAGTTGCTCATCCGTCGCGGCGTCAAGGCATGGATGGAATCGATCCTGGTGCACGGCCCCTTCCACGGCGACGTGCACGCAGGCAACCTGTGGATGCTCGACGACGGCCGGATCGCGATGCTGGACTTCGGCATCGTCGGCGAGCTCCCCGAGGTGTGGCGGACGATCCTGCGGGACATGTTCTACGCAACGCTGATCGACGGCGACTACTCCCGGATGGCCCGTCGCATCCGCTCGCTCGGCTACACCGCCGACGTCGCGGCCACCGACGAGGAGATCGGCAGCCAGGTCGCCGCGGTCCTCGCTCCGGTGTTCGCGCGCGACCTCGCCGAGCTCCGGCTCAGCGACCTCATCATGAGCCTGGTCCAGATCGGCAAGCAGTGGGGTGTGGCCAGTCCGGAGGAGCTCGTCCTGTTCGGCAAGCAGCTCGGCTACTTCGAGCGCTACGCCACCCGGCTCGCACCGGGCTGGGTGATGGGCAGCGACCTGTTCCTGTTCAAGAACGTCTTCCCGGAAGCGGTCGCGAAACGATCGGCCGAACTCGGCGTCGCCCTCCCCGAGGATTGACCTCGCAGCGGGCGCGGATCCGGGCCGCGTAGGTCACACTGGTGGGATGGCGGCCACGGCCAGGCAACGACTCGCAGCGCTCCCCCACGCCGTGTGGGCGTACATCCGGCGCGCCCCCGGCACCTTCATCTGGCTCGCCATCCTGCTCGTGACCACGATCGTGGTGAACCATCTGTCTCCCGGCGCCGAGCGACACGTGCTCGGCAGCCGGTCGACCAACCTGCACCACCTTCGGGAGGATCCATTCCGCGTGCTGGTGACCAGCGCGTTCTGGCTCTCCGGTGGCGGCTGGATCACCTATTTCGTCGTGTTCAACATCTTCCACGTGCCCGCCGAACGCTGGCTCGGGACGCTGCGCTGGGTGTGCGTGTGCGTGATCGCGCACGTGGGCGCGACCTACCTCAGCGAGGGCGTCCTGTACTGGGCCATCCACGACGACCGCGCCCCGGCCAAGGCGGCCTTCACCCTCGACGTCGGGGTCAGCTACGCGCTCGCAGGCGTGGTGGCGGTGCTGACCTACCGGATCGCCAAGCCGTGGCGCTATCTCTACCTCGCCGGCGTCCTCGTGTTCTTCGCTATTCCGCTCTTCTCCGAGGCGACGTTCACCGATGTCGGACACCTCTCGGCCGTGCTGATCGGCCTCGCCTGCTACCCGATCACCCGGGCCCGGCCCAGCGTGTGGGATCCGGTGGCGGCGGCCCGCTCGATGATCCGGCATCCCCAGCCGGCCGGCTGAATCTGGCCGTCACCGCCGCGAGCAGGGCACCGCACGGGAGACTGGTCTACTGACCAACACGACGCGGTCCTGCCACGGCCCGATCGGACCCGTTGGCTATCGCCGAACCAAGTCGATCGCGGCCGCCTCGATCTGATGTTCCGTGAGCAGAACCAACCGGGCCGCGTCCCCGAGCGGGACGAAACTGTCGGCGCTGGCGACCCGGGCCATCGCCCCCGTGAACCCGCCGTCGACGAGGGCGGCCAGCACGCCCTCGGACACGCCGCCCGACGCCCGGGTCTCGTCCGCGACGAGGACCCGACCGGTGGCCCGCGCCTCCCGCAGCAGGTCATCGACCGGCAGCGGGGCCAGCCACCGCAGGTCGAGGATCCGGGCCCGGATCCCCTTGCGCGCCAGTCGTTCGACCGCCCTGAGACTCAGGAACAGCCCGTTGCCAAAGGTGACGACCGTCAGGTCCGCGCCGTCACCGTAAGTGCGTCCCGCACCGACCGGCGCGTGCGCCTCGGCGTCCGGGTAGCGCGCCAGCCAGGCCCCGTCGCCGGGTTCGTACAGGTCGCGGGTGTGGTATCGCGCGATCGGTTCGAGGAAAACGCACACCGCGCCGGACGTCCGGGCGGCCGCGGCGCAGGTGTGCAGCATCGCGGCCGCGTCATCCGGCCGGGCCGGGGAGGCGACGACGACACCGGGGACGTCGCGGAGCACAGCGACCGCGTCGTCGTTGTGGAAATGCCCCCCGAATCCCTCCTGGTAGCCGTAGCCGGCGACACGCACCACCATCGGATTGCGGTACTGCCCGGCGGAGAAGAACCCCAATGTGGCTGCCTCACCGCGGATCTGGTCCTCCGCATTGTGCAGATAGGCGAGGTACTGGATCTCCGGGATCGGCAGCAGCCCGGCAAGACCGGCCCCGGCCGCCAGACCGAGGATCGCCTGTTCGTCGAGGAGGGTGTCGAAGACTCGCGCGGAGCCGAACCGGTCGGCGAGACCGCGGGTCACCCCGTACACGCCACCCTTGCGGCCGACGTCCTCGCCGAAGACGATCGCACCGGGCTCGGCGGCGAGCACGTCAGCCAGTGCCCGGTTCAGCGCCCGCGCGACGGTCAGGGGTTCATTCGATCCCGTCGCCGTCCCGGGGGATTCACGCAGATGTCGCACGTGCCCCGCGACCACCGCAGGCGCCGGACCGGCGAGCGGCGCGACCACCTCGGCCCTGGTGCGCAGCGGCGACGCGCCCGCCACAGCGCGCTCGGCGCGCTCGACCCGCTCCCGCACCGAGTCGTACCGGGCGAGTACTTGATCGGGCGACAGCGCGCCGGCGGCGACGAGCAGCCGTGCGGTCCCGATCAGCGGATCCCGGTCGAGGTCCGCCGCGATCGCGGCGGGCGCGCGATACGCGGACTCGACGTCCGAACCCGCGTGCCCCAGCAGCCGGACGACGCTCAGGTGCAGGAAGGCCGGCCGCCGGTGTACCCGAACCCATTCCGCGGCGCGGACGGCGGCGTCGTGGGCGTCGGCGAGGTCGCATCCGTCGGCGGCGAAGTACTCGAGCCCCGCCCGCCCCGAGTACGCGGCGGCGATCCAGCCGGGGGTGGACGGCACGCTGATGCCTAGGCCGTTGTCCTCGCACACCAGCAGCAACGCGAGCGGCAGTCCGCGATATCCGAGGTTGGCCGCAGCGTTGATCGCCCCGACCGCGGTCGAGTGGTTCGCGGAGGCGTCCCCGAAACTGCAGACGGTGACCGCGTCCGCCGGCCACCCGGAGTCCACCCCGAGCCGGCCCGCCCGCTCGACCGCGAACGCCAGGCCCACCGCCCGCGGCAGGTGCGAGGCGATGGTGGAGGTCTGCGGGATGACCGACAGGTCGTGGCGGCCGAACACCTTGTGTCTGCCGCCGGAGATCGGGTCGGCCGCAGCGGCGACGACGCCGAGCAGGACGTCCCGGACCGGGTCCCGGCCGCCGGCCTGCCGGGCCCGCTCCAGGAAGAACGCGCCGGAACGGTAGTGCAGAAGTGCCGGATCCGTGGGCCGCAGGGCGGACGCGACCGCCGCGTTTCCCTCGTGACCGGCCGAGCCGATCGTGTAGTAGCCGCGACCGAGGGCCCGGAGCCGGCGCGCCGCGAGGTCCAGGTGCCGGCTGCCGAGTTGCGCGTCGAACAGCTCGAGGCACCGGCGGACGGTCAGCGCCGACCCGTCCCGGATCGGGTCGGACGCGGCACGCGCGTTCGCCGGCACCGTCATCTTGCGGACGGCGCCGGCGAAGTGCTCGGCCGTGGGAGCGGAGCCTGCGGAGCGACCCGTGTCGGCAGGAGCGGAGCCTGCGGAGCGACCCGTGTCGGCAGGAGCGGAGCCTGCGGAGCGACCCGTGTC
>NZ_JBHZAH010000028.1:0-19899 GCF_042754225.1 Rhodococcus sp. NPDC059234 | reverse complement strand
CGGGAGCGGAGCCTGCGGAGCGACCCGTGTCGGCAGGAGCGGAGCCTGCGGAGCGACCCGTGTCGGCAGGAGCGGAGCCTGCGGAGCGACCCGTGTCGGCAGGAGCGGAGCCTGCGGAGCGACCCGTGTCCTGCGAGCTCAGCCCGGAATCGCGCTCTGATCCATCCACATGACCTCCCACACGTGACCGTCGAGGTCGCGGAAGGCACGGCCGTACATGAAGCCCTCTTCCTGAGGCTGCATCCACGCCGTGCCACCCGCGGCGATCGCTCCGTCCACCAGGGTGTCGACCTCCGCACGACTGTCGGCGGACACGCACATCAGCACCTCACGGGCCTTCGTGGTGTCGCAGATCTCGTCGGCGATGAAGTCCCGGAACCGCGGCTCCTCCAGCAGCATGACCATCGACATGTCGTTGACGACCATGCAGGCGGTGCGCTCGTCGCTGAAGGTGTCGTTGAACTCGAAGCCGAGTCCGTCGAAGAACTTCCGGGTGGCATTCACATCGCTGACCGGCAGGTTCGCAAACAGCATTCGGGACATCGGGGGCTCCATTCGGCTCGTGGGGCGTCTGGTCACATCCTCGGCGTGAGGGTGTCGCTTGTACAGACTGACGCCGCGACCAAAACTCATCGCGGCGGTTCACGCCCGGCCGTCGAATGCCCGTCGTGCTAGCCGATGTCCCACATCTTCGGCCAGTCCCGACCGCGGAACGCGGCGTCGGTGCCGCCGTCGACGAAGACCACCGAGCCGACGAAGTAGGTCGACTCCGGACCCAGCAGGAAGGCCACCAGCGACGCGACTTCCTCCGGCCTGCCCCCGCGGCCGGCGGGAATGGTGGCCAGGAACTGCTCCATACCGGCCCCGATCATCGGGTCCTTGCGACCCTCCTGGGTCATCGGGGTATCGATCAGACCGGGCGCGATCGCGTTGAGACGGATGCCCTGCGCGATGTACTCCGCGGACTTGGTCCGCGCGTAGTACGCGAGCGCGGCCTTGGTCGCCGGGTACGCCTGGATGGCGGCGAGGTCACCGAACGTGTCGGCGACCTCGTTGGCCTTCGCCTCGTCGCCCTCGAGGCAGGCGTCGGCGAGCGCGACGGGCCAGCCCGGCTGGCTGGTGGTCGAATTGGAGCTGATCAGCACGACGGAGGGCAGCTCCCCCGCGGCCAGCAGCGGCCGCAGGCCCTCGAGCAGTTCGATGGCGCCGAAGTAGTTGACCGCGATCAGCTTGCCGGCGGGACGACCGGTCGCGGCCGCGAGCCCGGCGAACGGGACGAACCCGTCCAGTTTTCCGTCGAGCAGACCGGTGACGGCCGAGATTGCCTCGCGACGTCCCTCGGCGGTGCCCAGGTCGACGTTGACGTCGGCGTTGTGGAGGTCGACACCGATGACACGATGACCGTCGGCCTCGAGCCGTGCCTTGGTGGCCGCGCCCAGCCCGGAGGCCGCGCCAGTGAGTACGTACGTCGCCATGAGATTCCCATCGAGTCGAATTCCTGACAGATTCGAATCCCACGCTAGGCGCAACAACGAGCATCGCGGCGGGCCTGCTCCCATCCAGCGGTCAGGCGATCGGGCAACGTCAGTCGAAGGCCTGCTCCCCGAGCCAGTCGGCGTCGAACAGGCGGGCGATCTCGGCGAGCGCGCCCAGGTCGCCGTCCACACCGGCCGACAGCACCATCAGTCGGTCGACCATCGTGACCGCGGCCTGCTCCTCCACCGTGTCCACCGCGTACAGCAGCGACCACGGACACACCTGGTAGTCGCGGTGGGCACGACCGATGGTCTGGCGCGCCGCGATCCCCGAGTACCGCGGCTGGTGGAAGAAACCGATCCGCGGCGTGGCGGTCGCGCGTGAGCCGTCCGCGAGGTGTTCGGCGGCGTGCAGGCTGATCGCGGAGGTGGTGTTGAAGACGACCACCTGGGAGTCGCCGCGCTGGAAGCGCAGTCGCTCGCGCTCGGCGTCACGGCGGCCGCCGAAGATCCGGGACACACTGATGCCGTGCGCTTCGAGCAGGTCGGCCACCGGCTCGGCACCGGTGCTCACCATTTCCGTCGCGACCAGGCACTGGTAGCCGCGTGCGGCGGTCGCCGCGACGAGGTCCGCGGTGTGCGGCGCGCGGATCATGGCCGCTTTCTGCCGGAACCGGAGCAGCGCGGCCCGTCCCCGCGCGCTGTCGGAACCCGTTCGGGCGATACGCATCTCGCGGCGGTACTCGCCCCAGTCCATCTCGTACTGCGCGCGTTCGGCCATACCGAGTTCGACCCCCAGACCGTCGACCGGTGCCTGTCCCCACGGCGCGGCCCGGTGCAGCATCACCGCGGGGTCCGCCGAGGTCATCCACTCCCGCACCCTGGCGACCGCACTGGCCTGGATTCGGGCAGAGGCATTCGCCTCGGCCGTCCACTTCCACCGGCCGAGGTGGCGCTCGAGCGGCACCCCGGACTCGGCCAGTCGCGCGCCGAGGTCGTCCCACCGACTGGGCGGCTCCTCGTGCACCTGCGCGAGAAGTGATGAAAGATAACGCCATTCACCAGGATGATGTCCGAGTGTGGCCGTCATCGAGATCACGAACGGTGCCTTGTCCGCGGGGTCGAGGTGCCGATTGACCCTCCGCTGGAAGTCCGTCCGCTGCGAGTCGTGCCGGAAGAGGTGCGCCTCGTCGTTGATCACCACGTCGAACCGGAACCTCGGGCGACCGTTGCGGGAGATCAGCTTCTTCAGTTGATCGGGCGAGATGATCAGCCACCGGTATCCACCGTCCCCGACCGCGGCGATCGACGCCCGCCAGTGCGGAATGGTGATGGAGGTCGGCCGGTCGACGGTGACCAGGATGGTCGATCCGCCGCGCTGCTCGGCGACCGCCTTGGCCGCCGCGACCGCGGTCAGCGTCTTGCCCAGCCCGGGGTCGTCCGAGAGGCAGAACCCGCGCCAGCCGGCGGCCGCAGCGGCCGCGATGGCGGCCGCCCCCTCTACCTGCTCGGGTCGAAGCCGCTTCGCCGCCGCGGTGGCGGACGGGCCGCGGGTCCCGTTGAGCTCGTCCTCCGTCCACTGCTGGTACGAGTACGGCTTTGCCGTGTACGGGGCCAGGCCGGCCGGCAGGCGAGCACCGACGTACGCGTGGGCCTTGATCGCACCGTAGTAGCGCGCCCCGGGAGCGGGGGCACGGAACGGCACGTCGAGAACCCAGATGCGTTCTCCCGCAGCGGCAACGGGAGCATCGGGTTTCGCGGCCGCCGCGCGCCTGGACCTCGCCGCCACCCGGTCAGCCGGCCGTCCGGCGCACGCCCGCCAGGAACTCGGCCACCTGCGCGGCCTCACGCCTGCCCTGATTGCGACCCGCGATCGCCGACGGCCGCCGGCATTCGGGGTCGAGGGGGTTGAGTCCCATCGCGTCGACAGACTCGGCATCGGCGTAGACGGCCAGGTTCACCGTGGCCGCCGCGCCACGGGCCAGGTCTTCGTCGAGGCTGCCGCCGAGCAGGTAGGGTCCGGGCTCCGCGGCCGGCACGAGAAACACCGCGGCGTCGCTCCCGGCCGCGAGCTGGGCGTTGGTCGTGCTGGCCACGCCTCCGTCCATATAGCGACGATCGCCGATGGCGACCACCGGCCACACCCCTGGTACCGCACAGCTGGCCGCGACCGCGTCGACCAGATCGACACCGGACTCCTTGTCCAGGACCACGAGTTCACCTGTGTCGGTGTCGATCACGGGGATCAGCAGGGGCCGGTCCGGCCACTGCGTCGAAGGCAGCCTGGCGGCGATGACGGCATGGCGGCGAGCCGGTTCGACGGTCTGCGCCTGCCGCGCGGCCGCGCCGACAAGCTGCAGCCGGCGGGTCGGTCCGGAGTCGTCCGCGAGCGCGGAGGCAAACATCGCGCCGAGCGACTGGAGGTCCGCCACAGCGGCGATCTCGTGGTTGACCCCGTCGACCTGGACCTCGAAGAGGTCGGACAGCGTCAGTCCGCTGCTGACCTGTGCCGCGACCGTTGCGCCCGCCGATGTTCCGACCAACGCGTCCGCGTCGAGCAGTTCCCTTGCCAGTGAGGGTGATTCATCCTCCAGTCCCCGAAGGAAGCCGGTCTCCCAGGCGATGCCTGCGACTCCCCCACCTGCCAGCACCAACGCCACTGTCGCCATGTTGCACCCTCCCCTTGTCAACACCCTGGTCGTCGAACTGGTCCGCTACTGCCGCGTGAACCGCGCCTGCAGATGATGGGTGAGCGGCGTCTCGGCGTGCGCCATCCACAGGTCGTAGCTGAGCTCGTCCTCGGCCACCGCGAACCTGCGGCGAATCTCGTGGACCGGCTTCGCATCCGGCGAGGCAGCGAGCGTCAACTGCGACAGCTCCAGCACCCCGTCGCGCAGTTCGCCGCGGTGGATCTCGACGAATCCGGTCGGCTGACTGACGAGAAGTTCGACCTGCCCGCCCGAGTTGCGCAGGTATCCGTTCTCGGTGTGCATCGGTCGCTCACGCCCGGGAGACCAGGTGCGCGAGCGGTACGCCAGGAACGGCTTGCCGGGCGTCGCGGTGAACTCGATCTCCTCCTCGTAGGAGAAGTCGTCGATGCTCGGGTAGTGACCGTTGCCGGCGCCGACCCACCGTCCGACGAATCCAGCCAGCACACCGAGGGGGTTCTCCGCGTCGCTCATCGACACCTCCGTTTCCTGCGCATTGTGCCCGAGCGCGACGCGACCTGTGCGCCGACCCACAGTCGGCACAGTTATGTCAACCAGATAACATGATGGCCGTGTTGCTGCCGATGAACGAGCGAGGCTCGAGTCCACGATGAATCGGATCCACAACTCGACGTTCCAGCGGAAGGTCACCACGGCCGCCGATGCGGTCAAGGCCATCAACCCCGGCGACACCGTCGCCATCAGTGGATTTGCCTCGGCCGGCACCCCCAAGGTGATCGTCCCCGCGCTCGCGCAGCGCATCCACGCCGCCCGCGCGGCGGGCTCGAACTTCACCATCAACCTGCTGACCGGCGCATCCGTTTCCGCCGAGACCGAGCGGGCACTCGCCGAGGTCGACGGCATCGCGCTACGGATGCCGTACCAGTCGGAGGCGACCGCGCGCCGGAAGATCAACGACGGCCGCATGGACTACGTCGACATCCACCTCTCGCACGTGGCGCAGCAGGTGTGGGAGGGCTACTACGGCACGGTCGACGTGGCCGTGGTCGAGGTCGCGGCCATCACCGAGTCGGGTGAACTCGTGCCGTCGGCGTCGGTCGGCAACAACAAGACCTGGCTCGACGTCGCGGACCGAATCATCCTCGAGGTGAACTCGTGGGTGCCGGCCGCGATGGAGGGCATGCACGACATCTACTACGGCACCGCGCTGCCGCCGCACCGGACGCCGCTCGAGCTCACCCACGTGCAGGACCGGATCGGGCAACCGACGTTGCGGGTCGACCCCGCCAAGGTCGTTGCCGTGGTCGAGACCGACATTCCCGACAGCGCAAGCCCGTTGACGGACCCGGACGAGGTGAGCCTCGCGATCGCCGGACACGTGCTCGACTTCTTCGAGCACGAGGTCAAGGCGGGCCGACTGCCCGCCAACACCCTGTTGCCACTGCAGGCAGGCATCGGCAACGTAGCGAACGCGGTCCTCGGCGGGCTCGACCAGGGCGGCTACCGCAACCTGACCTGCTACTCCGAGGTCATCCAGGACTCGATGCTGAGGCTGATCAAGGACGGCACCGTCGCGCACGCGTCGGCCACCTCACTGGCCCTGTCGGAGAAGGGCCTCGCCGAGCTGACCTCGAATGTCGACTTCTACCGCAACCACATCACCCTGCGTCCGCAGGAGATCAGCAACCATCCCGAGGTCGTGCGCCGGCTCGGAATCATCGCGATGAACGGCATGCTCGAGGCCGACATCTACGGCAACGTGAACTCCACCCACGTGATGGGCACGAAGATCATGAACGGGATCGGCGGCTCCGGGGACTTCGCCCGCAACGGCTATGTGTCGATGTTCCTGAGCCCCTCGACGGCGAAGGGCGGCGCGATCTCGTCAATCGTTCCGATGGTGCCGCACGTCGACCACACCGAGCACGACACCCAGGTGCTGGTCACCGAGCAGGGCCTCGCCGACCTGCGTGGCCTCTCCCCGCGACGGCGCTCGCAGGTGGTCATCGACCACTGTGCGCATCCGCAGTTCCGTCCGCTGCTGCACGACTACGTGCAGCGGGCCCAGGCCACGCCGGGCATCGGTCACACCCCGCACCTGCTCGGCGAGGCGTTCTCGTTCCACGAACGGTTCAACGCGACGGGGTCGATGCTCCCGTAGACACCCGGCCGGGAAGCACTCCCCGGCGCGGCCGCGTCTTCTACCATCCGGAGCATCTCCAGCCCCCGCGATGGAAAGGGCGGACGCCGAATGTCCGAGCACGCTTTCGATCCCGCGCTGCGGTTCGCGCGGTTCCTGCCTCGTACGATCGTCACCCCACGTACCGCGGGCCCGCTCCGACGACTGACGGGACTCGCCGGGGCCGTGCCGCCGAAGGGCGGCGAGATTGTTCACGTCGACGCGAACGTCACGGTCCGGGTGTTCCGACCGACGTCGACGTCGCGCCCCGCGGCGGGTGTGGTCTTCATCCACGGCGGCGGCTACGTCATCGGCAGCGCCGCGATGGGCGATCACCTGTGCCGACGGGTCGCCGAGGAACTCGCTGCGGTCGCGGTGTCAGTGGAGTACCGACTGGCGCCGAAGCATCCGTTCCCCACACCGCTCGAGGACTGCTACACCGGGTTGCGCTGGCTCGCCTCGCAACCCGACGTCGACCCGACCCGGATCGCGATCGCCGGCGAGAGTGCCGGTGGCGGCCTGGCCGCAGCTCTTGCCCTGATGGCACGCCGACGCGGCGAGATCCGTCCGGCGTTCCAACTGCTGTCCTACCCGATGCTCGACGACCGGACCAGCGAGCGCACCGACATCGACGAAGGGCGCCTGCGGGTATGGAGCCTGAGCAGCAACCGCTACGGGTGGCGCTCCTATCTCGGACCGGCCGCGGGTGGCCCCGTCCCGCCACTGGCCGCTCCGGCCCGGAGCGAGGACCTCGCCGAACTGCCGCCGGCGTGGATCGGGGTCGGCACCCACGATCTGTTCCACGACGAGGACGTCGCGTACGCCGAGCGCCTGCGGGACGCCGGCGTTCCGTGCACATTGCACGTGCTGCCCGGCGCCTATCACGGCTTCGACATCACCGAACGCCGGTCGTCGACCTCACGCGCCTATCTGGACGAGCAGGTCAGGGCACTGGGCGATGCGTTGGGGGAGTAGCGGGGCTCGACCCCGGCAGTCGGCGGCGAGGCCACCGTCAGGCATGCGGTGAGGCCGTGCCGCGATCTCCCCGAACGCGACATGGCCGCCGCCCCGGGTGGGACGACGGCCATGTCACCGCAATGTCTTTGTGGCTCAGAGGTACTGGCCGCACACCGGCCACGCACCCGGGCCCTGGCCCGCAAGCACGTTCTCGGCCACGGCGATCTGCTCGGAACGCGAGGCGTTCTCCGGCGAACCGGAACCACCGTAGGCGGCCCAGGTGCTCGGCGTGAACTGCAGACCACCCGAGAAACCGTTGCCGGTAGCGGTGTTCCAGTTGCCGCCGCTCTCGCACTGTGCGACGGCGTCCCAGTTGTGGCCGCTCGCGTTGGCGGTGCCCGCTGCGAGTCCCATCGGGATTGCCACGAGGGCTCCGGTCACGGCGACCAGTCCGAGGGTCTTCTTCGCCTTGCCGGCCTTGCTCTGAACGCGGTTCGTGGTCATCTAGGAGAATCCTTTCGTACCCGCAAACGAGGTCGATGTCTGTCGTGAGGACCTCGCCGCTGCCCCACTTGCGGTTCTCGGGGCCGGATCCGCGGGGCAGGCTGAGCGGCGGTCCGGCAGGGGCCCTGACTTCCGGGCCGTCACCGACCATACGGACGGCGCACCGCCCTGAAAACCACCCGACGAAATGGCGCCGATATCGACACGTGTCCAAATACCGGGATTTGTACACTTGATTCCCGCAGGTGGCGGCGCATCGTGATCTATCGCGTAGGCTTTCGTTATCGTTACGTTATAGTGAGGTAGATCACATCACGGGTGGGTTCCTGCCACCCCCAAAGCCCACGAGAACGGGCCCTCGGACGGTCCGCGCGGCCCGATGACTTTTACCGCCGGTCCCGGTCTACCTGTCGAAGGCCACGGTCGACCGACCCGCGTTCCGACAGAGGAGACACCATGCCGAAGCTTCGCGTACACAACCTTTCGATGTCGCTCGACGGCTACGCGGCCGGACCGCACCAGGACGCGGAGAACCCGCTCGGCGTGGGCGGCGAGCGGTTGCACGAGTGGGCGTTCGCGACCCGGACGGCCCGAGCCATGCACGGCCTGGAGGGCGGCGAGAGCGGCCTCGACGACCGGTTCATCGGGCAGGGGGACGTGGGAGTCGGCGCCACCATCATGGGCCGCAATATGTTCGGCCCGGTTCGCGGGGTGTGGGGGACGGACGAGTGGACCGGCTGGTGGGGCGACAACCCTCCCTATCACCATCCGGTGTTCGTGCTGACCCATCACCCGCGACGTCCGGTCGCGATGGCGGGCGGCACCACCTTTTACTTCGTCTCCGACGGACCCGAATCCGCGCTCGAGCAGGCCGTCGAGGCCGCCGGCGGCCTCGACGTGCGGATCGGCGGGGGTGCGAGCACCGTCCGGCAGTACCTGCGCGCCGGGCTGATCGACGAGATGCACGTCGCGATCGTGCCGATCCTGCTCGGTGGCGGCGAGCGGCTCCTCGACGACCTCGATGGCGGCGCGGACGGCTACCAGTGCGTGGAGTTCGTCAGCTCACCCGCGGTCGCACACGCACGGTTCGTCCGAACGCTCACGTAGGCCGCGGTCGCTCAGTTGGCGGGGTCCGCGCCCGGGAGAATTCACGCCAAGTCACGCCTCGCGCGATCGGTCACCCGCGCCGGGCGGTCAGGGGTGAGGGAAATCTCGGCATGACCCTGGCCCCTCCGAGCCACTGCGCCAACGCATCTGCCTCTCTTTCGAGACTGCGGCGCGCCTCGGCCCCGACGTCGTCGAGCAGGTGCAGCACCACCTGACCGCCCTCGTCCTGCCACCAACCTCCCACGATCCTTCCGTCCCACCACGCCGTGGGTCCGGCGTTGCCGTTGCCGTCGAACAGCAGCTCCTTGTGCGGGCCGAGGTACCAGTCCCGATCACGCCAGCCCATGGTGGTGGGGTCGAGGGCAGGCAGCAGCGCCGCCCACGGCGCCACCGGCGCCACTGGGTCGAGGTCGTCGGCGAGCAGGTAACCGGTTCGTCCGTCGAGGTCGACCGTTGCGACGTCCGACGCGGCCAACGCCCTTCGCACGGCCGTCGCCGTGGCGCCCAGCCACCATTTGACGTCGTCCTCGGTTCCGGGTCCGAAGGCTCGCAGCCAGGCGCGAACGAGCCACGCCACGCCTTCGGAGTCGGCGCACGGCTCGATGGGCTTCCCCAGCCAGGATTCGGTGGTCGCCCAGCGGTTCCTGGACACCCGCCACGCGCCGTCGTTGGTGGCGCGCACGATCTTCCCCTCCGCGGACAGCACGGTGAGCACCCTCGGCCCGATCGACACCTGACCGCCCCAACTCTTTCCCTCCCCGTAGGTCATCGACCCGTCGAGTAGCGGGATGGTCTCGCGCAGTGCGGAATACGACATCGGACTGCCGTCGGACAGGACGTCGAGCACCGCGTCACCGGCCTCGCGCAGCCACCGCTCTCCGTCGTCGAACAGGCCCGCCTTCTCCACCTCCCGGACCAGCCGGCGGCGTTCGGTGTCGGCCACCCGATTACTCGCACCCGCCTGCACGAAGGTCAGCGACTCGGCCGGGAACACGAACAACGTACGTCGCATGGCGAGGTGTTTGACGAGCGAACGGTCCGTGTAGAGGGCGCGGTCGAGGTCGTCGACGGTGAGACCGTCGACCCGCGCACGGGCGGACAGGTAGATGGTCGCGGGATCGGTGCCGTGCAGGGCCACCATGCTGCTGGCCGCGTGCGTGACGTCGTCGGCGCGGGCCTCGGGGGCGAGATGGTGGCGACGGCCCAGACGGGCACGGCGTTCGGCGACCTCTATCCGGATGGGCACCGCACCATTGTGCCCCGGCGCCCGGCAGCCCTAGGTCCGGGACACCCCGCCTCGCACCCGCAGGTCACGGGCCAGGTGGTCGCGCTGTTCGATCACCAGCCGTCGCAACGCTCCCGGTGCGTCCGCGTTGGCGCCGAGCCATCCGTCGACCGCACCCAGCGACTCGGCGGCCGGAAACAGCCCGAGCACAATGCGTTTGGCGATCTCGATGCTCCGCCCCTCCCAGATCGGGCGGATCGCCTCGAAGTACTCGGAGTCGAAGCCGCCTGTCAGGTCCCGGCGCTCACCGGCGCGGAAGCCACCGATGACGGCGTCGAGGTGCTCGTTGCTCAGCCCGGTGTCGGTGAGCGCCGACGACCACGCGTCGGCCTTGACGCCCGGATCGGGCCGGGCGGCGAGAGCCCTCAGATGTGCGGTACGACCGGAGGCGGTCGCGTCGAAGCTGAGTTCGATGTCGAGGTCGGCCGCGACCGCGTGCCCGGTCGCCGAAAGTGCGGTCCACAGGGCCCACCGCAGGTCGGGATCGAGCGCCAGGCCGTCGGGCGCGGGCAGTGCACCGTCGAGCAGTTCCCGGATCTCGCGGGCCCGCCGGTCGTCGACCGTCGCCGCAGCCGCGACCGCACGCGCCCACGCCAACTGACTGCCGGATCCCGGCGCCGCATCGTGCATTGCCGCCCAGCATGATTCGAGCCAGTCTGCTCGCCACGGGTCCCGCACCGCGGGCGGAAGGTAGTGCCCGATGGCGAACGACGCGTTCGCCAGCACCGCGGCCGACAACGCCGTGTTCGACTCCGCGGGGGCGAAGGCGCGAGCCATGCCGAGGTAGCGACGCGGGTCCAGTTCGCCGTCCCGGGTGGCGTTCCACAGCGCCGACCAGACGAGACCTCGGGCCAACGGGTCGACGATGCGGTCCAGTGAGGCCTCGACCGTGCGGACGGAGAACCCCCCGAGCCGGACCTTCGCGTAAGTGAGGTCGCCGTCGTTGAGCAGCACCAGCGGGGTCTCGGTCAGCTCGACCGGCGTGCGCGCGCCGGTGATGTCGACGCTGTGACGCTCGGTGAGCACCAGCGAGCCGGATCCGTCGAAGTCGTAGAGTCCGATTCCGAGGGTGTGCGGCCGCGGGTCGGTCTGCACGATCTCGTACCGCTTGCCACGCCGTTCGAGGGTCAGGGTCGACATTCCGGTGGTCTGCAGCCACGCGCGCGCCCAGGACTGCAGGTCGCGGCCGGAGGTCGCCGACAGTTCCGCGAGCAGATCGGCCAGGGTCGTGTTGCCGAACGCATGGGCCCGGAAGTACCGGCGCGCGCCCTCGAAGAACGCGTCCCGGCCGACATAGGCGACGAGTTGCTTGAGCACACTCGCACCCTTCGCGTACGTGATGCCGTCGAAGTTCAGTTTGGCGGCCTCGAGGTCGACGATGTCGGCCACGATCGGGTGCGTGGTGGGCAGCTGGTCCTGCGAGTAGGCCCACGCCTTGCGACGATTCGCGAAGGCAACCCAGGCATCGGTCCACTCGGTGGCCTCGGCGCTGGCAAGCGCGCCCATGAAGTCCGCGAAGGACTCCTTGAGCCACAGGTCGTCCCACCACACCATCGTGACGAGGTCGCCGAACCACATGTGCGCCATCTCGTGCAGGATCGTGTTGGCCCGGCCCTCGTACTGGGCCGCGGTGGCCGCTCCGCGGAACACGTAGGCCTCGGTGAAGGTGACGCAACCCGGATTCTCCATCGCGCCGAGGTTGTACTCGGGGACGAACACCTGGTCGTACTTTCCCCACGGGTACGGGTAGTCGAATTGCTCGGCGAAGTAGTCCATACCCTGCTTCGTCACCGCGAAGATGGTGTCGGCGTCCAGGTACCGGGCCAGCGAGGCACGGCACAGCACAGCCGTCGGAACCGCGAGATCGCCTCGACTCCACATTGATTCGACGCGATGGTACGGACCAGCGACGATGGCGGTGACATAGGTCGAGATCGGCAGCGTGGGGGAGAACTCGACGACCTGTCGGGCGCCGTGGTCCTCGCGACTGTCCGCCGGCCGGTTGGAGACCACCTCCCAACCGGCCGGAGCCGCAACGGAAAAGGTGAACGGCGCCTTCATGTCCGGCTGCTCGAAGCACGCGAACACCCGGCGCGCGTCCGCGGGTTCGTACTGCGTGTAGAGGTAGGTCTGACCGTCGACGGGATCGAGGAAGCGGTGCAGTCCCTCTCCGGAGCTGCTGTACTCGCCGGTCGCCCGCACGACCACCACGTTCGACGGCCGCAACGCGCGCACGGTGACCCGCGCTCCGTCGTACTCGACCTCCACCGGCTCGCCGTTGACGGTCACCGATCCGACCGACGGACCGATGAAATCGATCCACGTCTGTTCGACGGTCGCGTCGAATTCGATCGTCGTGGTGGATGCAAAGCCCGGACCGGACCGATCGGCGGCGCCCGAGACGTCGAGTTCGACGCGGTAGGAGCGGACGGTGACCGCGGCGGATCGCGCGGCGGTCTCGGCACGGGTCAGGTTCGCGGTGCTCACCGTGTCGATCCTGCCAGGTCGGCTGGCGGGAGGCGGTAACTCAGCTGCGAGGCGACAGGACGGCCCCACGGCACGGTCGCCGCGATCCTGCCCGGTCCCCCCTTTCGGGGGCATCCCACGGGGACGGCGCAGACGTAGCATCGAATCGAATCCACCGACCGCGGAAGAGGTGTGCCATGGACGACGACGTCCGGACCGAAGTCGATGTCGAGACGGGGATCGGCACCATCGTGCTGAACCGACCACGGCAGCGAAACCCTTTGTCCACCAATATGATGCGCCAGGTAACCGCGGCCCTTCGCAAGCTGTCGGCCGAGCCGGCGGTGCGGGTCGTGGCGATTGCCGCCGCCGGCCCGGTGTTCTCCGCCGGCCACGACCTGTCCGAGATGATCGACCGCACCCTCGACGACGAACGGGAGATCTTCGCCGCGTGCGTCGAGATGATGGACACCGTCCAGCAGATCCCGCAGCCGGTGATCGCAGCGGTGCAGGGGCCCGCCATCGCCGCGGGGTGCCAGCTCGCGGCGTCGTGCGATCTGGTGATCGCGTCCTCGGCGGCGGTGTTCGGTACGCCGGGTGTACGGATCGGCCTGTTCTGCTCCACGCCGATGGTCGCGCTGAGCCGGTCGATCGGCCGCAAGCGGGCCTTGCAGATGTTGCTGACCGGCGAGACCATCGACGCGGACACCGCCGCCGCCTGGGGACTGGTGAACCTCGTCGTCGCCCCCGAGGACCTCGACGCGCAGGTCCGTGAGCTGGCCGCGAAGATCACCGGCGCCAGCGCCATGACCCTGCAGATCGGTAAGCAGGCGTTCTACCGGCAGATCGACCTCCCGCAGGACGAGGCGTACACCGCGATGGCCGAGACCATGGCCACGAACGCCGTCACCTGCGACGCACAGGAGGGAATGAGCGCGTTCCTGGACAAGCGCGAGCCGACCTGGGTCGGAAGGTAGGCGTCGGCGGGACGCGACGCCCGCGAGTGCGCCCCTAGACTGGGCGGGTGGCAAAGCGGGGTTCCTACGCGAAGGGTGTCGCGCGGCGGGAGCAGATTCTCGACGCCGCGCTACGGGTGATCGCCGAACGGGGCTACCGCGCGACGTCGATCAATGAGCTCGCCGCGGCGGTCGGGCTGAGCCAGACCGGGATCCTGCACTACTTCGACTCGAAGGAAGCACTGTTCATCGCCGTGCTCCGCAAACGCGACGAGCTGGATTACGCTGCGCTGCAAGGCGACAACCCGGTGGCGGCGATCATCGAGGTGGTCCGCCGCAATGCCGCCGTACCCGGGCTGGTGGAACTGTTCACCCACATGTCGGCCGCGGCGGCCGACCCGCAGCACCCCGCCCACCCGTACATGCTCGAACGGTACCGAGCCGGTACGGAGTACGTGGCGACGGCGCTCCGCGCAATGCAGAGATCCGGCTCGCTCACCCCCGACATCGATGCGATGTCCACGGCCACTTCACTGTTCGCACTCGCGGACGGGCTGCAGGTCCAGTGGCTTCTCGACCCGACCGTGGACATGGCGGCACACCTCGAGCGGTACTGGAAACAACTGACCGACCACCGGCCGGCCTGACCGAACCGCCCGGACCGCCGCCGCGCACGACCCTTGTCTTCGAACACCGAGCGATATACGGTTTCCGGTTGTGATCGGGGTCACGGTCGATGACCTGGGCATTTCCGACACAGCACGCCGGGCATTCGACGAGGGGGAGGGCATTGTGAGGGTGAAGGCTGGAGTCAGGCGGTTCATGGTGATCGTGGGGGCGGCGGCCGTCGTGACGGGTATCGCGTCAGGCGCGTCCGCGACGGCCGATCCGGGGCCGGGCCTCGAGTACGTCAATCTCGGCGACAGCTTCAGCGCCGGCTCCGGCGTCTCGCCGATCGCGCCCGGCCAGCCGTTTCAGTGCTGGCAGTCCGAGCAGAACTTCTCCCATCTCGTCGCCGCGCGGCTCGGCTACCGGCTCACCGACGTGAGCTGCGGGGGCGCGAAGACGGAGGACTTCTATCGAGCCCAGTACGCGGGCACGCGGCCACAGCTCGAGGCGCTCACGCCGACGACCGAGTTGGTGACGCTGATGATCGGCGGCAACAACAACGACACCTTCGGCGGCGCGATGGCAAAGTGCATCGGCGCGATGGTGTCGCACCCCGGCGCCGTCGACCCCTGCCGCACGCAGTACGGCGACAGCTTGGCTGAACCGATCGCCACCCAGACCTACCCGGCGCTGGTGACCGCGCTGCGCGACATCCACGCCAAGGCGCCCCGCGCCCGCGTCCTCATCGCCGGCTACCCGTGGCTGCTGCCCGCGAGTGGCGGTTGCCTGCCGCAGATGCCGATCGCGGAGGGGGATGTCGGGTACCTGCGTGACCTGCAGGCCACCCTGAACGAGGCCATCGAGCGCGCCGCCGCGGAGACCGACTCGACCTATGTCGACATGTCGCGGGTGTCCGAGGGCCGGGACGGCTGCAAGCCGGTCGGGCAGCGCTGGGTCGAGCCGATGATCTTCGCGACGCAGCCGGTCCCGGTGCATCCCAATGCCGAGGGTGAGCGCGCGCTCGCGAATCAGATGATGGCGGCGATCAGGCAGTAGCCGTCGCCGTCGCGGTTCGCCCCGGCGTCCGGGCCACTCGGTCCGGGGCGTCGGGGCGAAGGCCGGGCCGATTATGCTGTCCGTCATAATCGGACACGATCCGTCAGCACCCGCGAGGAGACCGTAGTGACCGAGACCGTCGCACCGCCGCATCCCTTCGACGACGCCGTCGAACTGACCCCGACGAACGGCGGGCTGTACACCGGTCGCACGTCCGCGAACTACGCCAACATGGTCGGTCCGTTCGGCGGGATCACCGCCGCGACCCTGCTGCGCGCGGTACAGCAGCACCCGGACCGGCTCGGCGACCCGCTGTCGCTGACGGTGAACTTCGCCGGCCCCATCGCCGAGGGCTCGTTCGACATCTCCGCCCGCCCGGTCCGGACCAACCGGTCGACCCAGCACTGGGCGCTCGAACTGACCCAGGACGGGGTCGTCGCCACCACCGCGACCGCCGTGTTCGGCACCCGCCGCGACACCTGGTCCTCCGACGAGATCTCGATCCCGACGGTTCCCGAATCGGATTCCGTTGCACCCGAATCCTTCCCGGACTTCATCGCGTGGGCCCGCAACTACGAGATGCGGTTCGTCGAGGGCGGCATCCCGAAGACGGAATCCGCCGAACACCCGAACTCGACGTCCACGCTGTGGATGCGCGACGAACCGCCGCGTCCGCTGGACTTCCCAGCCCTCACGGCCATGAGCGACATCTTCTTTCCCCGGGTGTTCCTGCGCCGTGGGCAGTATCTGCCGGCGGGCACCGTCACGCTCACCGTGTACTTCCACGCGGATGCGGCCGCACTCGCCGACCAGGCCGGTGACGCGGTACTCGGCACGGCCCGCGCGCAGCGGTTCGGCAAGGGGTACTTCGACCAGTCCGCCGAGTTGTGGGGCCGCGACGGCGAGCTGCTGGCGACGACCCACCAGCTGGTCTACTTCAAGGACTGAGACGACGACCCCCGCACATCACGCGAGGGTGCGCTGCTCCGCCTCGGCCAGCGTCTTCAACGTCAGCAGCTGCTTTCGCATCATGACCAGATCGCCGAGGGCCAGCGCTCGCGCGACGAGCCACGGTGCGCTGCAGTGCATCCGGACCACGAGGCGGGTCCCGACGCCCTCGGGCCGCACCGCATAGGTGACGCATGTCCTGCCGGCGACCAGCGTGATCTGCCCGTCGGGAACGAAGGACACCAGGTCGAACAGGGACATGAAGCGTTGCCCCACTTCGAGTTCGGTGAGCTCCGGGTCGCGGCGGCGCGGGCTGCGCCTGCCGAAGCGGTCGAGCAGGTCGTAGCTGTAGGGCGCGACGCGCAGCTGACACAACCAGGCGTAGACCACCCGCGGTGCTGCGTCGATGCTGATGGCCCGATCTGCCTGCACCCCGCCGAAGCCCAGGTCGTCACACGGCAGGGGCTGGACGCGCTCGGCCTCGGTGGCACCCCAGACGAGCCCGGGGATCATGCCGCGTCCGCTACCTGGCGCAGCAGCCGGCGCACGACCACCTGGTGACCGCCGCTGCCGATCACCAGCGCCCGGTAGATCCTGCCGTGCAGGCCGGGGAACTCGGCCCACGACTGCGCCCGGATCCGGGTGTGGCTCGGATCCTCCTCGTCGAGTTCGAAGATCAGCGCGTAGCGCGAGAACCAGTGCCAACCCGACAGCGCCAACCGGGCCGGGGCGTCGGCCGAATCGAGCCGGAATCCCCTCGGCGCGGACGGGTCGTTCGGGTCCTTGCACATGACCCTCAGCAACGCCGTCCATGCCCGGTCCCGATTCGCGTCGATCGATCTGGCATGCTCGTCAATGTAGGGCAATCGCTCCATATAGAAGGAACGTACTAGTAGATGGCACCACCCCGCAAGCACGACACCGACGTGATCCTCGACGCAGCGCGCGCGCTCGTGCTCGCCGACGGTCCGCGCGCGGCCAGCGTCGCGGCGATCGCCGCGGCGAGTGGCGCCCCCGTCGGCACGCTGTACCACCGCTTCGGCAGCCGCAACGGCGTTCTCACCGAGGCGTGGTTGCGCGCGCTCGCCCGCTTCCAGGACCGCGTCATGGCGGTCGCGGACGACCCGGACCCCGTCGAGGCGGGCGTGGCGATGGCGATGGCATCGGTGCAATTCGGTCGCGAATTGCCCGACGACGCAAAGCTTCTGCTCAACCTGCGGCCGAGCGACCTGCTCGACGGCGGCCCCGACGCGGAGTTCCGCGCCCGCCTCGACGGGATGAATGCGCCCCTGTTCGAGCACATGCGGCGTCTGGCCCGCGACCTGCTCGGCGCAGACGGCGTGCGGGAGATCGACGCCGTCAGCCGCGCCGTCGTCGACCTCCCGTACGCCGCGCTGCGCCGCCACGCCCATGCCGGCGAACTGCCCGATTGGCTCGACACCGACCTCGCCACTTCGGCACGCACGCTGCTGACCTCGTATCGACGCTGACGCACCGACCCGACATCCGCACGCCGTCCGCGACCGCGCGGCGAACCCGGCACGCGCCACCTCGGCCCGCGATCGATAACGTGTTCTCATGAACGAACCACAGGCTGGCGGCCCGCTACCCGATCAAGAGCATCACGAGGGCGGGTTCCGGCCGATGTCCGAGCTGATCAACGCCCGCGAGGAACGCGGCGCCGACATCACGCGGGGCGGGCCGTACTACGGCGAACTCATCGAGCAGGTGCGCGGGCTGATGGACCGCGCGCGGCTGGCCAGCCCCACCGACGAGCTGGCGTTGGACGCGATCGGCATCCTCAAGCAGCTCAACGACAAGTTGGACGCAGCCGTCGTGAACGAGTGGTCCACGCCGACCTGGACCCGGTTCGACCTACCCGCCCGCGGGAACATCACGCTCCCGCCCTTCATGATCGATCACGCCGACTCCAGCGGTGTCGACGCCCGTCTCACCTTCCGCAATTACCACCTCGGCGGCAACAACGCCGCGCACGGCGGCCAGGTGGCCGTAGGATTCGACGATCTACTCGGCATGGCCGCCGCGATGCATGCCGGTTCGATCACCCGCACCGCCGCCCTCACCGTGGACTATCGATCCGTCACTCCGCTCAACACCGAGTTGCAGGTCCGCGCCTGGGCCGAACGCCAGGAAGGCCGCAAGGTCTTCATGCGCGCCACGCTGCACGACGGTGACCGGCTCTGCGCGGAGGCACACGGGCTGTTCATCGTGCTCAAGCCCGGGCAGGCGTGAGTCGACAGTTCCGTCCAGGGTCGGCGGGGCTATCCGCGAGCGACGCGGAATCCGACATCGTCGATCCGGTAGGTGGGGTGGCTGCGCCGCCGGGCGGAGGCGCGGCAGCTCCAGTGCTCGTCGAACCACCCGCCTCCGCGCAGCACCCGGTACGTGCCGTACACCTCGGCGTCGTAGAGGTCCCAGCACCATTCCCAGACATTGCCCACGGTGTCGTGCAGTCCCCACGCGTTCGGCTGCTTCGCACCCACCTCGTGCGGCCGGCCGTCGGAATTCCTTCGATACCAGGCGATCTCGTCGATGGGTCCGTACCGCGGACCGGTCGTCCCCGCCCGGCAGGCACGCTCCCACTCGGCCTCGGTCGGCAGCCTGTACCCGTCGGCCGCGGTGTCCCAGGTGACGTCGTCGCCGACAACGCGGTAGGCGGCGACAAGGCCGGCTCGCTCGGACATGTTGTTGCAGAACGTGATCGCGTCCCACCACGACACCCCCTCGACCGGAAGACACGCACCCCGGGTCGCCCCAGGCCATTCACCGGTGATCTCGGCGTACTCGCCCTGGGTGAGGGGCGTGGCGGCGATCTCGAAGGCATCGACATCGACACACCAGCTGCGGCTGGTCCGCCGATCGGAGAGGGTGACGTCTCCTGCGGCGACGGCGATCATCTTCACGGCCGGTCGGCTCCTAGCCCGTTCAGTGCTGCGGGATGGGATGACCCTCGGAGGCCTGAACGACGACGAATCCGTTGCCGGTGAGACACAACTGGTACGCCTCGCCCGAACCGCGTCCGATCGCGGCGGACATCTTCGCGGTCTTGCGGATGGACGACTGCAGCCCGGTCGACCACACCACCGCACTCTGCATGTCGACATAGGTGGGGGTGTCCACGTTCAGCACCACGGGAGTGCCGTGGACGTTGATCGCGAGCACACCGCGCCCACTGAAGGTGGTGTTGAACAACCCACCGCTGAGCATCGATGCACCCTCGACCCGATTGATGTCCCAGCTCAGCGAGCTCTCGAACGCAAGCACGTTCGTCCCGTTCACGGTCACCGACTCGTCCTCGAGTTCGAGCAGGAAGACCTCGTCGGCGTCGCGGGCGAGGAAGACGTCGCCGCTACCGGACACCTTCATCAGCGACATGCCCTCGCCGGTGAGGGCCTTCTTGAAGAGCTTCCCGAGGCCACCGCTGCCCTGGTAGGCGAAGTCGACGTCCCCCTGGTAGGCGACCATCGATCCCTGACGGGCGAGGAAGTGTCCGCCGGTACCGGCCAGGTCCACCTTGAGCATTCGCGAGTTCTGAAGCACGAAAGTGCCCGGCTCACCGCTGCGTTCGGCGTTCTTCATCAGGTCGCTGCGCATCGCGCCATGCTATCCGAGAACCGGCGTCGGGAGTCGGTACGCTCGGCTGCCGATCGAGTGGCTGGCACAGCGC